>JAOZUQ010000049.1:9284-23847 GCA_029938635.1 Candidatus Aminicenantota bacterium | reverse complement strand
CTGCCTGTTTATTTTTATTTCAATTCATATAACATTAAAATCCATTGCTTTTTTCAAAGCCTGGGTTCTCGACTTAACTCCCATTTTTTTGTACAGATTATAGACATGGGCCTTAACTGTCTTTTCACTGATAAAAAATTTTTCGCTGATCTCAAGGTTAGAGAGGCCTGATGATATTGCCTCCAGTATTTCCAGTTCTCTTGTGGATAACTGGAAAACATTTTCGGTGTTCGGAATACCTCTACCACCCTGACTCAGGTTGATCAATTGAGAAATAAGGCTTTCATTCATTTTCCTGCTTATCCAGAACTCATTTTTTGAAATTGATTTTAAGGCTCTTTTCAGATTTGCGGTGGATATACTTTTCTGCAGAAAACCGCGTACTCCCAGTTTTATGAACTCCACTTTCTTATCATGATCAATGGTATCTTCAGTAAAAACTATTTTTGAATTAGGGAAGAAAATCTTAAGTTTAGTGATGAATCCGGAGGGGTCATCAAAGTGCTCTTCGTTGCATAAAGGGCATAAAAGTGTAAAGTCAATTTCGTTATTAAAATCAGACTTTTTAATATAGTCAAAAGAGTGAAAGGTATGGATAAGGCGAAATTCTGATTCATGTTCGCAGAAATTTAAAAATCCCTCTTTTACAAGGGTATGGTTGCATACCAGGCCAAGCTTGTATTTCCCTTTATTTTCAGAATTAAGCTTTGCAATCTGTTCATTTCTTGATTCTACAGCTTTTTTTATCTTTACCAATATATCTTTTTGAAGCTCAGATTTTGAAATATAATCGAACACACCGGCTTTTAGTGACTCGAGAGCAGTATCATAAGAAGGGTATCCTGTTATTATTATTGTCTTTAAAAATTCATCTTTTTTACTGAGTTCAGAGGCAACCTCAATTCCGCTCTCTTCTCCTAACCTCAGATCAATAAGACAAATTTCAATAGATTGTTTTTTTAATAATTCTGCAGCTTTCTCTCCTGAATTTGCAGTGAAAACTGTAAATCCCTCATTTTCTATCCACAGCTTGAAGGACTTTAAAATATCTCTTTCATCATCAACAATTAAGATCTTAGTCTGATTTGCCATCATGTAACACTCCTATATTTGGAATTGTTATAATAATATGAGATCCATTATTGAATTCACTGTCTATTCTGATAGTTCCGCCATGATCTCTTATGATGTTGTATGATATGTAAAGGCCAAGGCCGGCTCCTTTACCGTTCTTTGTGGATTTAAATGATTCAAAAGCATTGTTAATTATAGATTTTGTAAATCCGGGCCCATTATCAATAAAATCTATAGTATAACCATGTTCATTTCCTGAGATATTAATTGTAATATCTCCTTTCCCCATAAGTGCATCGATAGAATTTATAATAAGGTTAATAAATACCTGCTGAATTGCTCCGGGATTACAAAATAGATTTACTTCCTTTTTTATCTTTTCCCTCTTGAAAGTGATCTTGTCTATACTTCTTGACCATTTAGCCACCATTATTGCTGAATCTATTATATCATTCAGATCGGTCTCGGAAAAAGTTTTTGATTTCTGGATCGAATACCGGTTAAGGTTCATTGCTATCTCTCTGACACGAGATGTCTCACTCTCAATGATCTTGAGAGCTTCAAGAAGTTTCCTGTCATTGCAGCAATCCGAGTTCCTTATATATTCAACTGCATTGGATACAGCGAAGAGGGGATTGACCATTTCATGTGCAATATTCGCAGTAATATTACCCAGAAAGATCATTTTCTCGTTTAGCATCAGCATGTTCTGAGCGTCAATAGTTTTCTTTATCTCCTTTTTCATTCTTTTAAGCATATCGTTCAGGTTTCTTTTCAGCATACATATTTCATCATTTGAGCTGACAGGGAAAACAATGGAGAGGTCATCAGAAGTAACGATCCTAGATGTTTTTTCAGAGATAGACTCAATTTTTTTCAGTATGAACTTATTAAAAAACAGATAGATCACTATTGCAGCAGTGATAAATATAAAGATTAATCCAACTGAATAAAAGATAATAATTCTTTTAAATGTACGGGAGAAATTCTTACTTGCTGTTATTCCCAGGGTGTAAGCATATTCATTGTGTGAATCATATATATCTTTGAGAATTTCAAGATTGTCCTGGTCCTCATATAATTTGTATCCGTTCCGGGAGAGAAGCAATATACCGGATCCCGGAACAAAATCTCTGGTCCTGTATCTTACTTTTTCACCCAGAGTATTTGAAATCGCCAAAAAAAAGTTTTTATCCAGGATATTCCCCAACAAAAACCTTCCCCTTGGAGCACCACTCCCGTCACTTTTGGTTATTGGAGATGATACAACGACCATAACTCCATATTTTGTTTTTATCAGATGATTATGGCTGTTTTTTAATGTGGATGATTCCAGGATGAAGTCCCACAGCTCTCCCTTTTTGTATTTGATATGATCAAAATATATCTTCTGATCTGTTATCCAATCATAACCGGTTAGAAAAATGACATCGAGATCGTTGTTAATTACTGAAAAAAAGCCGAGTTTCATATATTTTATGAAAAGATCGGGAGCCATATCTTTTTCCAGATTTTTGTCCGGATTCAATACATATCTGTACATAGTATCCCATCCGGCATTATCGTCACACAAAAGAGTGATTCGCGATATCTCTTTGTCCAGAAGAGTTTGAACGCCATTAACCAGAATTTCTGCTCTCTCTCCTTTGAGTTTTGTCAGAGCTGCTTTGAAATGTAAATTATAAAATAGAACAAAAATTATTAAAATAGCCAGTACGATCAGTCCATGTAATATATAGATCTTCCTTTTAAGTTTCACGCCTCTAGATTTTAGAATATTTTTTTTTTTTAAACAAACAAAAAGTAAGTATAAAGGCCTAATGGTCACATTGTCGGTATTCGCAGGAATTCACCGAATTCGCAAGTTCCTGCGAAAGAACTGCTTTCCTTCTTGCTCCCTTCAGAGCAAAATTATGTAATAGAAACAAATCCCGTATTTGATTCTGTTAGAAGAAGTTGGCATGAAAAATGCAGTATGATTGCATGGAAATTAATGGAAGTGTAAAAAAGAAGAAAAAATTTGATATCAGAAGTTTTATAAGTTTCGGATTGTTGTTCTCCTTCATTATTATGTCTCTGACCGGGATCGTCCTTTATTTCACACCTCCGGGGAGAGTAGCAAAGTGGGTGAAATGGACATTTTTTGGATTGGAGAAAGAAGAGTGGCAGGCTGTTCATAC
Organism: Candidatus Aminicenantota bacterium; assembly: GCA_029938635.1. Lineage (GTDB taxonomy): Bacteria > Acidobacteriota > Aminicenantia > UBA2199 > UBA2199 > UBA647. The sequence goes on along the minus strand of JAOZUQ010000049.1, from coordinate 20,593 downwards.
TATATTCTCCTACTTTTTTATGATATTGGGGATATTTCATGTTTTCTCTTTTAACTGGAAAGTTATTGTTGCTTATATTAAAAAGAGATCGGTTTCAGGGATAAATAAGAAAAAAGAGCTCATTGTCAGCTCCCTTGTGATCCTGTTCCTGTTTTTCGGCACATTGTACAATGTCCAGCCTCTGAAGGGTATCATGGACTTTGGTGAATATCTTACCGAATCATGGGAGACAAGGGATGAGGCGGCACCTGTTCCTCATACGGAGGATATGACAATTGAGGAACTATCGAAAAATATTATTAAACTTGATCCGGAAAGTATTATAAAAAAACTTACCAGGAAAGGGATCAAAGCAAATAAAAATGAGACATTAAAGGATATTGGGATTACAAACAATTTTTCCCCCCTTGAAGTCTACAGGATCATTGCTTCTGATGAGGAGAAAAAAAAGGAGACCGGTAACATGTTTCGTTCAGGAAGAGGTATGGGGCGAAGAACATTAATAGATTATGCTGAAATTCTCCAGACAGATGTTGGAAAGATATTATCAGGCCTTAAAGAGTATGGAATAGAGGCATCAGTAGATGAAAGGATAAAGGATCTTGCAGAAAAGTATGAAATGTCGCCATATGAATTTGTGGAGAAGTTAAAAATCATTAAAAATAAAAAGGAGAAATAATGAAACATTTTAAAACAACTATTGGTTTAGCAATAGTAATTTTGTTCGGGTTGTCATTGTTTTCACAGAATCAGGATTTCAGAAGAATGGGAAAAAACAGGGCTCAGAATACTCAAAACAGGAATTTTTCACTGGGAAAAACCAGGATTGTAGAGGGAAAGATCACAAAGGTAACTCTGGAGAACAATGGCCGGTATGGTTCACCTGGTATACATCTTGTTGTTAATGATGGGAAGTCTGACCTCAGCATTCATATGGGGCCTGAATATTTTTTCAAGAGTAAAGGGATAACTTTTAAAAATGGTGATTCGATAAAACTGAATACTTTCGAAGGAACTTTTAATAAAAAAGTCACTCTTTTTGCTTCAAGTATTGAAGTCGCCGGGAATGTCACTCTCATTAGAAATAGATATGGAGATCCTGAATGGAGAAGGAGTGCGGACAATCGCTCAGGAAGAGGCAGAGGCAGAGGTGGAAGTTCATACGGTGGATATAGAAACAGATAATGGATATAAGGGGGAGGGGGAGCACCCCTCCCCGCTATTGGAGCGCAAATGAATAAAAAACTGATAATCTTAATATTTTTTGTTTTAAGTATAAATGTAATATGGGGGAAAGGATTCAATGTGGGGACAGGGATTAACAGTTATTTCAGCAATAATATATTTCTGAACTCTACATCGGTTAAAGATATGGTCACAATACTTTCAGCAGACCTGAACTTGACGGGGAACAATGTTAATCTCTATTTTGAAGGTGACTTCTCATTATTTAAAGATAATTCCGATTTCAATTCTTTCAGGTTAACACCGGGTATTCAATTCCTTAAGTATCTTAAAGGGCGAAATTATCTCTATTTTAATCTGAGTTATCCTGTACTGGAATACAGAGATTATTATACAGATTTCAACTATAGTGGACCTAGTTCAGAAGTGGGCCTTAAATATTATCTGGCACCAACTCTTTTGCTTAAATCAGGTTATAGTTTTGAACTGAGGAACTATTCAAATTTTTCCTCATTTGATTTCATTAATCACACGGTCTTTTTTGAGATTAACAAATTTTTTCCGTCACAGACAACTTTACGTCTTCAGACCGGAATAAATTACAGGTATTACAGGCATATTGCCAGGATCATCCCTGAAGAGGATTGGAATATTGATACAGATATAAATGCGGTTAATTCAATGTCAGTCCCTAATCTGAGTGGGATATTACGTGTTTCTCAGGGGATAGGGTCCAAGGTCGGGATTTATGGTGAGGCTGAATACAGAAAGAATTTCAGAGGCCTTGAAAAAGCAGAAACTCTTATCAACAATTCATATGTTATATATCCTTATAACGATAATTATTTGTGGGAAGGAACAAGATTAACTTTAAATCTGAAATTTATTCCATTCTCGGAGATATCCGTTTCAGGAAGATTATCTTTTTTGTCCAAGAATTATCCGGGAATATTCATTATGGATGATGAAGGGCTCGTAGTTGAACCACGGGAAGAGAGGGAGGACAATACGACCCAATTTGATATTTCTGTCTCAAAAAAGTTTCCCAAAGCCAGCATTTTTCTTAATATGACTTTCAGAGATAACAGATCCCTTGATTCATTCTTTGATTACCGGATGTTGACACTTTCAGCAAGTATCAGGTACTATTTTTAAAATGAAAGAGAAAATAGCTTTCCTGCTCCTGTTTGTTTTTATAGTGACCGGAACAGTGTTGCCTGGAAAAGATAAGTTCAAATATTTTAGAATTGATAAGATTGTTTCAGTTTCCGGCAAAATCATTAAAATAAGGATGGAGGACAGTTACAAAAAGAACAAGTTCATTATATTTGAATTAAAAGAACTGAAAGGTAGCGATCAATATGATATAGAAGTTTCTCCTCAATGGTTCTATGGCCTGGATGTTGCTGAGGGAAGTATGGTGGAAGTAAAAGGTTCGCTGAATATTCTTAAAGAAAAGAAGATCATCCTTGCCCAATCAATAATATTCGAAGGAGAGGTGTTCAATTTCAGGGATAAATTTGGTTTCCCTCTCTGGCGTGGTAAAAGGCAGGGGTTTGACAAGAATAGATGGAAAGGGGAAATGAGAAGAAAAGGTAAACGTTGAAAAAAAGAAAAGGGTTTTTTTTTCTACTTGTGGTCTCCTTTGTAATAATAATAGTTATTACTATTTCTCTGAACAGGGTAAACCGGGACAGAATTAACAATGAGTTTAAGGAATTAGCTATTGCAAGCGGAGAAGCAATAAAGGGGCTGATCGAGATCTCAGGATATCATCTTGTTGAACAGGGTGAAGATGCCCTAAAAATTTTTCTCGACCGCTTATATACCAACAGATCAATCTTATATATCGGGTTGAAACAGAACGATGAACTGGTGTACCTGCTCTCAAGGTATGAAGGATATTTCCCGGTTGTAAGATCACAGGATCAAATAAGGTTTATCTCTTCTCCAATCGGGATGGTTTTTGAAGTAAGGGGAAACTTCGAACTTCCTTCTTCCGTTGATTACTCACTTTTTATAGGTTTTGACTATGATTTCCTGAATTCATTTGAAAAAAGTTCCGGAAAGTATTTTCTTTTCATTATTGGAATAATCCTTGTTATTATGCTGGTAATTGTAGTTATTGTTCTCAGATATGACAAAATCCTCTATCAGAAGAATCTTCAGTATTTAGCAGAAATTGAAGAGAAAGAAAGGTTAAGGGAGCTGTCACTTCTTACATCTGAAATAGCTCATGAAATAAAAAATCCTCTTAACTCAATCTATCTCTCTTTTAACTCTCTGGACCGGTATTTTGATACTTCAGAGGATGCAGTTTTTTATAAAGGAGCCATCAAGGCCGAGATCAAAAGGATTTCTGACATCATTAACTCTTATTCCGGTTTATCCAAAGAAATTGTTGTTAATTATTCCCTGATAGATATCAATGAAATGGTTGATCAGTACAGGGTTCTGAAAGATCCTGAGATGAAGCAGTCAGGTGTCAATTTTAAAATAGTATCGGATGTTGACAATTTTGTTTGTGACCGGGACCTCTTAATGCAGATACTTCAGAATCTGGTAAATAATGCAGTTGAGGCAGATGCAGGATTAATAAGTGTCAATTTTTCAAGTAGAAAAAATATTCTTACACTGATAGTTGAGGATGACGGAAAGGGGATTGAACCCGAGAAAATAAAAAAAATATTTAAACCCTATGAATCATCAAAATCAAAAGGAATGGGACTGGGGCTCCATATCGTACTAAAGAATATTCGTGCTATGAAAGGGGATATAGAAATCCTTTCGGGAGAAGAGGGGAATAAAAAATTCAGAGTTACTTTGACAGAAGGAAAATTAAAATGAATAGAAGACCGGAAATTATGATCGTTGAAGATGAAAAACTTGCTGGAAGAGCGATCATTGATAATTTGAAAAAAAGGGGATTTTCCGCTGTACATTTTGAGACTGGTGAAGAAGCACTTGTCTATTTCGGCGAAAACCCGGTAGATATAATTGTTTTAGATTTTAAACTTCCCGGAATTGATGGTGAAGAATTTTACAGGAATGTGTTGGAGAAGCAACCTAATATACCTGTAATTTTCATGACCGCATACAGTTCTGTCGAAAAAGCTGTCCGGCTTCTTAAAATGGGTGCTTACAGTTACCTGACCAAACCTGTAGAGATGGATGAACTAAACCACAATATAGATAAAATTCTTGAAAAGATAGAATTAACTGAAGAGAATGCAAGCTTGAGAGAAAAGATCAGAGAAAATATTTCCATAGAAAATTTTATTTTTAATTCAGAAAAAATGCAGGAAGTTATCAGTCTTACAAATAGAGTTGCAGATTCAGGAGCGAATGTTCTTTTAACCGGAGAGAGTGGAACAGGTAAGGAGGTAATTGCAAATTTACTGCATCATGGATCTAAGAGAAAGAATAATAAGTTTATAAAAGTAAATATTGCCGCACTTCCGGAGACACTGATCGAAGCTGAACTTTTCGGGGCAGTTAAAGGTGCATATACCGGATCTGTTGAGAACAGGATCGGAAAATTTGAAGAAGCAGATGGAGGAAGTATCTTCCTGGATGAGATAGGAGATCTCTCAATTGACCTCCAGGCAAAACTTTTGAGAACAATCCAGGAAAAGGAAATTACAAGGTTAGGTTCCAACAAAGTAACAAAAACCGATGTAAGGCTCATCACTGCAACAAATAAAAATCTTAAAAAGATGATCACTGATGGGACGTTCCGTGAGGATCTCTATTTCCGGCTAAATGTGATCAACATTGATCTTCCTCCATTGAGGGGAAGGAGAGAGGATATCCCCGGTTTGATTGATCTTTTTATCAGGAAATATTCGACCCGGGAAAACAAGGAAATAGATTCAATCTCATCTGATGCACTCTCTGCATTAACTAAATATGATTATAAAGGGAATATAAGAGAGCTTGAAAATATTATAGAACGTGGAGTAGTCCTTGCAAGAAAAGAGAAGCTCACTCTGAAGGATTTTCCTGTGTATATCAACTCTGGAGATGGATCTGAATTTGATATAAGTGATCTGGATAGTTCTTTGTCTCTGGCAGAAAAATTGAATATTGTTGAAAAGAAGATTATAATCAAATCTCTGAAAAAGCATAATTATAATCAGACGAAAACAGCAGAAGAATTAAAGATTTCTGAGTCTGGACTCAGATATAAACTAAAAAGCCTGAAAATTGAGAAAAATTAGACTCAATCTATTTCCTGAATGGTTCAGGAGTAATCTGCATCATTTTGCATTCATAGTTTCAATTCTCTCTTTAACAATGCTGGTAACATGGTGGTCGTTTTTTATTTACAGGTCAATTGAAGATCGAACCCTTCAACAAAGGACAATTTTAAAGCATGAACTTGGAAATATATTTCACAGAATGATCGATGATAAAGAGATCCCTGTTGTGCAGGGGAAAATAGAGAGGGATCATAGATTTGAGATTGTGGGATCAGAGCCAGATACAAGGTCCATATATTCTGTAATTCCGGGAAGCAGCCCGGCTCTTTATTTATCAGTTAATGATCATATCATCGAAGGAATCGAGAAAGATCAAAGAAGAAAAAAATTAATGGTTTTCGGAGAATCCGGGTTACTTGCTTTTGTGGTATTAGTGAGCATAATATTCCTTTTTAAATTTATACGTCTTGAGAAAAGGTCTACAAAAGAGATGGAGGAGTTCTGGGGAAGGATTTCACATGAGATCAGAACCCCAATAACAGGATTAAAATCATTTCTGGAGAGTTTAAGGGATGGATCTATAAGTAAAGAAAAACTCCCTGATTATGTTGAACTCGCACTTAAGCAGATAGGGAAGCAGGAACGATTGGCCGAAAATGTTCTTACCGGATCGTCGTTTAAAAGTAATATCAATCTGAAGATCGAAGAATTTGACCTCATCGGTTTCCTCAACTCTTATTTCAGTGAACATTCTGTTTTTCTTGCAGAGGGAAAGCTGTTTTATGATTTTCCGGATAATTCGAACCTTATTGTTCTTGGCGATCTGTATGCACTTGAAGTTATACTTGATAATATAATTGACAATGCAGAGAAGTATGCTTCGCCGGGCCTGGAATTGATTGTAAAAACTGAAATATCAGGTAAATTTGCAGGAATATTGTTGGCTGATAACGGACCCGGATTTAAAGCATCCTGTTCTGAAAGAATATTCAGTGCTTTTAAATATATGAGAAATGAATTACCTGAAACATCACACGGGACAGGTATGGGGCTTTACATATCCCGTAAACTTGCAAGGCAGATGGGTGGTGATATCAGTGCATCAAGTGATGGAGAAGGGAGAGGGGCAACATTTAAGGTAGCTCTGCCACTGGGGAATTAATATGGATTACAGAATAGCAGTTGTAGAAGATGATGAACTCATTTCGAGTATGCTGGGATTAAACCTTGAAAAGTGCGGATGCATTGTATCCAGTTATGAAAAAGCTGAAGAACTCCTCAAGGACATACATAAAGGAAAGTATGATCTTCTAATCCTTGATATTATGTTACCGGGGATATCCGGTGTTGAGTTATTGAAAAAGATCCGGTCAGAGAATATAAACATACCTGTATTGATGATGACTGCCAAGACCGACCTTAAAAGCAAAATAGACAGCCTTAATATCGGAGCCGATGATTATATCCAGAAGCCATTCAGTATGGAAGAATTGATAGCGAGGGTAGGTGCACTTGTAAGGAGAAGCAGAGGCGAAAGGATGATCCCTTCAAATCGTGTTATGGTAATCAATGGTTTCAAAGTGAATCTTGATTCCAGAGAATGTGAAAGTAATTCCGGCAAACTGATCCTTTCAGAAAAGGAGATTCGTTTTCTGGAGTTCCTTGTTATGAATTCAGGGGAACCTCAGAAGAGGGCTGACATCCTGGAAGAAGTATGGGGTATGGATGTATCCCCAACACCGAGAACAATAGATAACTTTATACTAAAATTCAGAAAACTTTTTGAAAGTACCCCTGCTTATCCTCTACATTTTGTTTCTGTCAGAAACAGAGGTTATAAGTTCGAGCCCTGAACTTCCGATCCCCTTTTGTTCCCCTTAAAGAAGGGGGAAAGCTGATTTTATGATATTGCCCCCTTTAGCAAGGGGGGTGGGTTGCGTAGCTTTAGCGAAGCAGGCCGGGGGGATAAGAAATTCTATTTCAGATAAGGGCCGAGTATGTAAACTTTTGTCATGACTCTGTCATAAATACTTGAAAGAAGTGCAGAGGTCGTTAAAAATCAACATATTAAAAACACACAGGAGAATCACTAAATGAAAAAAATGATCTCATTCAGAGTTATTGCAATCACAATTTTTTTTCTGGTTTTTTCACTGATCAATACACAGGGTTCGATATTTGGAGAAGAGCAGAAGAAAACTGAGGTAAAGAAAGAGAAAAAAGAGAAAAAGGAAAAGAAGAAAACCGAGCCGAAAGAATTATTCTATAAAATGACTGTGACAGCTACAGGAACAAAAAAGGATACATTTGATATTCCCAAAGCTGTAAGTGTTGTCACAGATAAAGAGATTAAAGAAAAATCTCCGAATAATGTTTCCGACCTCCTTCTTCGTATGCCCGGAGTTGATGTAAATGGTGTGGGATCCAATCAGAGCCGCCCTGTTATCAGAGGTATGCGGGGACAGCGGATACTCCTTTTGGAGGACGGGATCAGGATGAATAATTCACGCCGGCAACAGGACTTTGGTGAAATACCTGCCCTTGTTGATATTTCCGAGGTTGAAAGGGTTGAAGTAGTAAGAGGCCCGGCATCTGTCCTCTATGGTTCTGATGCTATCGGTGGAGTTATAAATATTATATCAAGACTTGCTGAATATGATAAAGATAGTAACTCTGTTCATGGAAGCCTTGGCTATAGATACAGTTCTTTTGATGCACAGAATAAAGCTACTGCAAACTTGAATGGAAACATTGGGAGATTCGGCTTCATGATAAGCGGTAATTACAGGAAATCTAATGATTATATGGCTCCTGCCGGATCATTTGGTGATATTACTCTCGCAAATGATACAACGGTGTATGATACCGGTGTTAAGGATGGCGGGCTGAATGTCATGTTCAGATATAAGCTGAAAGATTCTATCGATCTATCTTTGAAGTATGAATATTATCATGCTGAAGATGCCGGATTCGGATATGTAGATCCTGCTGATTATAATCCGGGAGATGCCGAGATCAAGATCAGATATCCTTATCAGGAAGTAGAGAAATATACACTCAAATATGAGAACAGTAATATGGATTTCATTCTTGCAGATCATATGAGTTTTGTGGCCTATACACGGGGAAATGAGAGGGAACTTGTAAATGATATTTTCGTGCCATTCGGGATCCCGGGAATGCCCGAGGTGGGGATAAGTATACTGACGGAAAACTATTCTGATATAAATACAAGCGGATTGAGACTGGAAGTTAACAAAATGGTAGGCACTCATCTCTTTACTTACGGAGCTGACTATTTTGCTGATTCAACCAGAAATAATGATAGTCTTACATCACAGGTAGTAGGGTTTGGCCCGCCTCGTCCTTCAGTGGACACCACTCCAAGTGTGCCGAATGCTTCATATAATAGCCTTGGGATTTTTGTTCAGGACGATATTACAGTTACTGAAAGAGTTTCGTTGCTTCTAGGTGTTCGTTACCAGAGTGTAAATGCAAAAACAAAGGATACACCTGGACTTGAGGGAGAACCAATTTATAATAGTACCGATGATACTTTTGTCGGTGCTGCAAATTTAAGTTACGGTATCACTGATAATCTGAAGCTGGTCGTATCAATAGGAAGAGGATTCAGGTCACCTAACCTGATAGAAAGATTCTATAACGGGGCAACTCCGGAAGGGAGTGCTTTTCAGTCAAGAAGTACTGATCTTAAAGCTGAGACCAGTCTTAATTTCGATCTCGGGCTTAAATTCAGATCAAGGATCCACTTTCTTGAATTTACATACTTTAATAACAGGATTTATGACGGAATTAGAATATCTCCGACCGGAGAGACCATTTTCGGACTTCCTGAATATCATAATGTGAATGTTGACAAATTGAAAATGGAAGGATATGAAATTGCAGCAGGTGTTTATCTCGATTTCGGATTATCTTTGACATTCAATTATACAAATCTCAATTCAGATAATCTGGGTGATCCGGAAACACCTTATGTTGACACATATTCATCAAAATTTAATTTTAGTTTAAGATATGACAATCCGGGCGGTTTATTCTGGGCATCTTATGATCTCAGGATGAATGGTGAACAAAAGGAAGTTCAGTTAGGTGATAATCCTATCGGTGAAACAATTCCCGGATTTATAGTTCATAGTGCCAGCGCCGGGCTGAATCTTTTCAGGAACAGCAAAACTCCGATGCGTCTCGGTGTTATTGTCGGAAATCTGACAAATACATTATATTCTGAATTTTCAAATGCAAGTTTTTTCAGGCCTGCACCTAAGAGATATGTAGTACTTACATGGTCTATGGATTTTTAATAATGACTTTATTATAAAGTATCCTCTAATATTTATTTAAACTTAAAAGGGGAAGCGGTTGCCCTACCGCTTCTCCTTTTTTTTTACTTCACCTAGGAAACAGCTGTTAACTTGTTCTTTTCCCCGATAAGGATAAGAATATCATTCTCAAGTATTTTCATAGTGAGGGAAGGGTTGAAGTGCATTTTTTCTCTCAGGCCACACTCTCTCCAGAGCTGGTGACTTCGCAATACTTTGCGAAATTCAACAGATATTTACTTATATCAGGATCAGTATTATTATTGCATTTAGTTGGCGAAAGTCCCAAAACGAAGTCTGGTAATGGTAAATGGCATTTGTAGTGTTATTGTTAATAGTTGGCATTCTATTTGCTATGTATATGTCGAAACTAAAGGAGGTCGGAAATGACAAAGAAATTGTTTTTATTGTTACTATCAATAATGGTAGTTGGTGTATTGGCTTTGACAGCAGGAAATGGTATCGGACCCGGGGATGGAACAGGGACATGTATTTTTGTTGATGAGGATGGTGATGGAATTAATGACAACTTCAGAGATCATGATGGGGATGGAATACCTAACCATCTTGATCCGGACTGGGTCAGGCCACAAGACGGGACTGGTAATGGAGTCGGAAATGGCAAAATGAACAGGGTTAGAAATCAGAATAAGATCAATGGTACAACTTCATTTAACTCATTTCAGAGTTTAAACAATTTCGGTGGAAATTTTGGAGCCGGAATTTGCGATGGGACAGGAACGGGAACCGGAAGTGGTAACGGCCAGAGAAAAAAAGGCGGAAGAGGTTAGAATACTTCTATAATATTTATTTGAAAGGGGGGATGGGTTTCCATCCCCCCTTTTTTTTATTCAGCTTTGGTTTTAAACCCCTTTTTCATCCACTTTTTAGCAAGTAAAAGGGCCACGGATGATGAAATTGCGATAAATCCGTAGACCAGCCACATAAATTCTGTGTTCAATTTGGTGACGGGTGTGTTGTCAGGGCAATATTTCATTATGAACCATCCGGAATAAAGACTGGTTAATACCTTGGTGAGGAACCATGGGAATTGTCCGATCCCCATATATATCCCGGTCATATTTTTCGGGGCTATCTCTGCAACCCATTGAAGAAATCTCGGCTGCCACATCGCTTCACCAATTGTCATTATCAGAAGGTAACCGATAAGAGTGTAAAAATTAGGACCGAGTGCCAGGATGAATGTGGGTGCAGCCATTACAAAGGTTCCGATTATCATCATGTTATAGGTGTCTTTTTTTATGGTCAATGCAGTTACAATCGGAGTAAGTATGAATATAAGGATCGGGTTAAGATTAACAAAAAATTCAAAATTATCAGACACAAATCCATCAAATGCCCTGCTCGTATAAAGTGGAAGAGTTAACCAGTTGTGAGCGAAAAGGGTCTGTACAGGAATTAATATAAAAATAAAAAAGAGGAATCGTCTGTCTCTGAGAGGAAAATTCTTCATATAGAAGCTCATTTTCTCTTTAAATGACATATCCTGTAGCTCATCTTTCTCTTCTTCTATTTTCCCTTTAGTTTCCATTGAGACGTTTTCAAGGGCTCTTTTCAC
>JAOZUQ010000049.1:3204-9274 GCA_029938635.1 Candidatus Aminicenantota bacterium | reverse complement strand
CTTTTTTAGAGATAACGAACCACACTATAGTTATTCCTATTACAGTTAATGCGACATATACCCAGAATACACCTGTGATCCCGAATCCTCTTCTTACAGGGGGTGAGATGAGGCCGGGGAGAAATCCACCAAGATTCATAAGTGCATAAAGCATCGCATAACCCATAGCAGCTGTTTTCTGGGTTGTAAGCTTTTTCACTGCTGCATATGCAGCAGGTTGATAGATCCCGTATCCTATTATAATTCCAACAAGGCCACCCATTGCGATCCAGTGAGCTGAATTCCACAAGCCCGGTTCACCCAGGGAAGGAGACAATGTCAGAAGTATCCTTCCGCCAAGCATGAAGAACAGGGCACTTAGTAATGCCTTCCGGATACCGATCCAGTCAACAGTTGCTCCCAGAATAAGCATGGCAAGGGTAATACCGCCGGTAAGAAATCCAATCATGGGCCCTGCCTGGACATCAGTTAATTGTATATATTCATTAAAAAATATCGCCAACAGGCCGACAACTCCGAAATATGTTATCCCCTCAAAAACATACATAAGGTTAATCCCGAATAAAGCCCTTGACGTATGGGCCAGATCGATAAATGGTTTTGCAAGTTCTTTTGCTACTGATTTGAAAAGTTTATTGTTACCTTTTTCAGACATTTTCACCTCTTTTTGATTATTAGATTGAAAAATTCAATTTAAGATTCTATTTTAAATTAAAGAATATTTCAATACACACAAATCAAATTTCCTGCTTTCGCCATCATCTTCATCGCTCCGCCTGACACTCCCTACAAGTAAAATATCATTCTTTTGTGAGAGAACGAAACAGAGCGGCTGGGAACCGGTTTTACCGAAACGGTGATGTTCCGAAGGAAAAAGGCCACTGTCTGAGTATACGTCTTTCAGGTATGCGAGTTGGCCTCTTTAATGCCGCTGAATAATACCCGGTCAGACGCGTCGTGGTAAATGAACAAAAGAATGATATTTGATTTGTAATAAATTTGACGGGCTGTTAATGGTTTTGATATTATATTTCCATGGATTAAAAATGAAAGGGAATATATTTGATATAAAAAGGTTTGCTCTTCATGACGGTCCCGGGATCCGTACAACTCTTTTTATGACAGGTTGCCCGCTGGATTGCCTATGGTGTCACAACCCTGAAAGCAGACTTAAGACAGGTGAGAATAGTACTAAGAACAGAATAGTTTCATCTGAATATGTTATTGATGAATTAAAGAAGGACCTTGTTTTTTTTGAAGAATCCGGAGGTGGAGTGACATTTTCAGGTGGAGAGCCATTGGCTCAGCCGGATTTTCTAAAGGTTATTATTCGAGAGCTGAAGAATAATTCAATCCATACTGCTATCGATACAACCGGGTATGCTGACAAATCTGTTATTAACGATATTTTCCCTTACACTGACCTGTTCCTTTATGATCTTAAAGTGATGGATCCGGAAAAACATAAAAAATTCACCGGAGTTGATAATAAGCAGATTCTTGACAACCTGAAGTTCATTTTCAATAGAAACGGAATAGTAAGAATAAGATTTCCTCTTATCCCCGGCTATAATGATGATAAAGAAAACATTTCTGAAATGATCAGTTTTCTTAATAATTTAACAGATCACCCTCAGATAGATATATTGCCTTACCACAGGCTTGGAATATCCAAGTATAAAAAACTGAAGATAGATTCCTCCATTGAGTTCCTTTCGCCACCTTCTGATGATAGAATACAGGAGGTTAGAGAAATGTTAAAAACAAACGGAATTGAAGCCGGGATAGGGGGTTAGTTATGAATGAGAGAATAAAAAAACTCAGAGAACAAAGCCTGAATGCTGTTAACAAAATATCTGTTGAGAGGGCAGTTCTGATAACAGAATTTTATAGATCTGATGAGACCAGAGGGAAATCTGTTCCCGAACAGAGAGCACTTTCATTCAAATATATTCTTGAAAACAAGGCAATACCAGTTAATGAGGGAGAACTAATTGTCGGAGAGCGAGGACCTGAACCGAAAGCTACTTCTACATATCCGGAAGTCTGTCTCCACAATATAAATGACCTTGAAATAATCGATAATAGAGAAAAAGTATCTTTCGAAGCAGATGAAAAAGTAAAAGAAATTTATAAGGAACAGATAATCCCTTATTGGGAGAAAAGAAGTGTCAGAGATATCATGTTTTCCCGTCTTCCCATGGAGTGGAAAGATTCATATGAAGCTGGAGTATTCACGGAATTTCTGGAGCAGAGAGCTCCGGGTCATACTGTTCTCGGTGAAAAAATGTTCCAGAACGGAATGGAGGATATAATTACAGAGATCGATGAATCAATTGCAAAACTTGATCTGATCAATAATCCTGACAGCCCCGCAAAGATAGAAGAGCTAAATGCAATGCGTATTTCTGCCGAGGCAATAGTTCGGTATGCAGAAAGGTATGCTGAGAAATTGGAGGAGATGTCTTTAGTTGAAAAAGATACTTTACGAAAATCGGAACTTTTAAATATGGCTGCTATTTGCAGGAAAGTTCCGGCAAAGAGACCGGAAACCTTTCACGAAGCACTCCAACACTACTGGTTCCTGCATATCGGTGTGATCACTGAATTAAACCCCTGGGACTCTTTTAATCCCGGCAGATTGGATCAGCATCTAATCGGTTTCTTCAATGAGGGGCTTAATAATAATTTTCTGACAGCAGAAAGTGCTAAAGAGTTGTTATATTCTTTCTGGGTCAAATTCAATAATCACCCGGCTCCACCTAAAATGGGAGTAACAGCTAAGGAAAGCAATACATATACCGATTTTGCACTTATCAATTTGGGAGGGGTAAAGCAAGATGGATCTGATGCAGTAAACGAGCTCTCATATCTGATACTCGATGTAATTGAAGAAATGAGAATACTTCAGCCAAGTTCCATGATCCAGGTAAGCAAGAAGAATCCTGACTCTTTTATAAAAAAAGCATTAAAAATAATCTCAACCGGTTTCGGGCAACCCTCGGTATTTAATACTGATGCAATCATTCAGGAACTTACCGCTCAGGGGAAGGATATTGCAGATGCCAGAGCCGGAGGAGCCTCCGGATGTGTTGAAAGTGGTGCATTTGGAACTGAAAGTTACATTCTGACAGGTTATTTTAATCTTGCAAAAATATTTGAGATAACATTGAATAACGGATTTGATCCGCGGACAAAGAAGCAAATAGGACTGAAAACTGGCGATCCTGCAGGATTCTCTTCCTTTGATGAAATTCTTAAGGCATTCCGGGATCAGGTAAACCATTTTGCAGGAATCAAGATCAGAGGGAACAATATCATAGGAGATGTATACTCCAGGAATATGCCTGCTCCCTTTCTCTCGCTTCTGATCGAAGACTGTATTGAGAACGGGACCGATTACAATAGTGGCGGGGCAAGATACAATACAACCTATATTCAGGGTGTAGGGCTGGGTTCACTCACAGATTCACTTACTTCGGTCAAATATAATGTGTTTGATAACAAACAAATTACTATGAAGGAACTCCTGAATATTCTGGATAAAAATTTCGAGGGATATGACGATATAAGGAAAAATTTCATTGATGAGACGCCGAAATACGGAAATGATGAAGACTATCCGGATGATCTGGCAGTAGAAATTTTTAATATATTCCATGATTCGGTGAATGGCAGGAAAGGCCCGAGAAAGAGTTTACACAGGATAAATATGCTTCCGACAACATCGCATGTTTACTTTGGAAGTGTGATTGGTGCACTCCCTGATGGAAGGAAAAAAGGTGAGCCACTATCCGAGGGTATCTCTCCGGTTCAGAGTGCTGACAGGAAGGGCCCATCCGCAGTTCTTAAATCAGCGTCGAAGATCGACCACCTCAAAACGGGAGGGACTTTATTGAATCAGAAGTTCACACCCACATTCTTTAAGGATGAAAATTCATTAAATAAGATCATCAATTTAATAAGAGGATATTTCCGTCTCGATGGCCACCATATTCAGTTCAACGTTGTTGATGCATCAACCCTAAGAGAGGCAAAGAGAGAACCTGAGAAGCACAGGGATCTGATAGTAAGGGTTGCCGGATATAGTGATTACTTTGTTGACCTTGTTGAAGAACTTCAGGATGAGATCATAAGAAGAACAGAACATGAAGCAGTATAAGGACCTGTTTGCCCAGGCTGGCCTTCTCTATTCAGCAGCTATATGGGGATCAACTTTTTTTCTGGTAAAGAGTGCACTGAATCACATTTCACCCCTGGCATTGATCGCATACCGTTTCCTGATCGCCGCTTTTCTTATGTTCATCTTTTTAAAGGTGAAGAAGAAAGAATTATTCAGGGATGCAGGTAAAGGATTGATACTCGGAATAATACTCTGGGTGATTTATTTTCCTCAAACGTTGGGCCTGAAATTCACAACAGCTTCAAATTCAGGATTTATAACCGGCCTTTTTATTTTATTTGTCCCAATTGTGGGATGGCTTTTATTTAAAAGGATTCCGGAATTGAAGAAGATCTTTTCAGTTGTTTTAGCTTTGGCCGGGCTTTGGATACTGACCGGTGGCCCCGGGAAAATTAATTATGGTGATACTTTAACTCTCATCACAGCAGTGGCATATGCATTTCACATTCTTTATGTCGGGAAATATATGGCGAGCGGTTCTGACCCTTATATTTTAACATTTCAACAATTTCTTTTTGTAGGAGTATTTTCTCTGGCAGGGTCATTGTTTTCCGAAGGAGGACTTACCTGGTCGTCCGATTCAGTATGGTGGATCATTGTCTTTCTTGCGGTATTTCCGACTATGTCTGCATTTCTTATTCAGATGGTATCACAAAGGTTCACTTCCCCTTTAAGAGTTGCGATCATTTTTTCGATGGAACCTGTATTCGCAGCGGTATTTGCCTGGACCATTGGAGGAGAACACTTTGCTCTCCACAGAGGCATCGGCGGGTTGATCATAGTTGCAGCAATACTTGTATCTGAACTCCCAACTTTAAAAAAAGAGAGATCTCAACCCTGAGTGTATATTATTCAAAACTATTTTTTTAATTATTTGTCTGATTTACTGTAAAGTTTTTCATGACAATCGGGACAGATACTGTGACTGAATGCTGCATCTGAGTGATCTTTTATGTATGACTCAAGTTGGTTCCAGTAACCTTTATCATCCCTTATCATCTTGCAATTCGAACAGATAGGGAGCAGTCCTGACAGCAGTTTTACATCTTTGACGGCATCTTTGAGCTCTCTGATCAGTTTTTCCCTCTCCTTCAGACTGATATATTCTCTGATCTTAGAATAGAAAAGATATCTGGAGATTACCCATGATAAGAATATGAAGGCGATGAGATTTATCCTCTGGTTAATAACGACTCCGGGTTCAAGATCAACCAGGTTTATTGTAATATAAAGCAGAGCCAGGTTTGCAAAATAGAGGAAAAAACTAAAGATATTGAATAATAATGAAACTATGGACAAGGTGAAGATAGTCCCGAAAAAAACAATAATACTACCTGAGATCAATTCATCTCCGACTGCCATGAAAGTCATAAAAAGTATCAGGAGTACATAAGTTATTCTTACAAACATTTTATGATAGTGTCGTATCTCAGTATTAGAGTTTATTTTTTTGATCGAAAGGAAGAAAAAAACTGATATCGACAGTAACAATACGGCGATTCTGCTGTAAAAGACTATACCTGGGCCAATATTGCCGGATACATTTGTGCTGATCCTGTTAATATCAAAAAACAGCAATGGGATGCTAAGGATTATTACGAAAAAAGAGAATATCCGCAATCGGAGAATATTTTGAAAATAGATCTCTTTTAAAAAATTTTCCCTTTCCCCGGAGATTGAATGTAAAACAGTAAATGATTTTATTTTTTTTTGAAAAAAATTAATAATTTTCATTTGAAAAATCCGGTTCCATATCCATCCTCCATTAACTTCCTGATATTACTTTTGTCTTAACTATAATAAATTACAAGTTAAAAAACAAATTTCCCTATCTGCTTTCTGTCTCTTCTGGAGATCTTAAAACAAGGGGTGTGATAATTGAGACTC
>JAOZUQ010000049.1:0-3194 GCA_029938635.1 Candidatus Aminicenantota bacterium | reverse complement strand
CATCGCCGGAATTATTGCTGCATTTTAAACAGGATTCTGATATCCTTTATCCAGCCGGAAGGCTATAAAAGATTTGAAAAGCATTGGCAGCCCGGTTAATAAGGGGATTTAGTATGAATGTGAATTTTGTTTTACTGCTCTTCTCGCTGATTATTATATTTGGATACGTTGCTGAACTCATTTTTGACCGCTTTAATATTTCTGACACTCTGCTGCTGATCTTGCTGGGTTTTATTATCGGTCCCAATGTGCTCAATTATATAAGGCCTGACTCTCTCGGGATGCTGGCCCCCTTCTTTACCACTTTCACACTCCTTTTCCTTATGTTCGAAGGGTCATTGAAACTTGATCTGAAATCTTTCTTTAAAGGGTTCTCATCGGGAGTTCTCATTGCTATATTCTTTTTCATTTTTTCCTCTGTCGGTGTGACCCTCCTGTTCTCGCTGTCCGGATTTGATTTCACACTCTCTCTTATGATCGGTTTTGCTCTCGGAGGAGTTTCAACATCATTTGTATTGCCGGTGTTGGATCAGTTGAATCCGGGAAAGGAGATCAGGTCTGTACTCACTGTAGAAGCTGCAATGACAGATGTCCTTGCCATAGTTTTTGCTCTTTCAATGATTGACCTGAAACTTACTGATGCATTTGCAGTTGGAGATATCCTGGGACATCTTGCAGCACTTTTTGCGGTGGCAGGTATGATAGGTATTATTGGCGGTGCTTCATGGATCTATATTGAGGAAAAATTTGTAAAAGATAAGGATTATATGGTCACGATCGGATATGTAGTTCTTTTATACTTCCTTACAGAATACCTTGGTGGGAATGGTGCGATTGCTGCTCTTTTCTTCGGGCTGGTACTCACTAATTCAGTTAAATTACGGATTTCCGTGAAAAAGATCATAAAGAATGAGAATATTGAGGATGGATCTATTAAGAAGATCATTTCTTCCAGAGAAAAGGATTTTTATGACGAAATATCTTTTTTTCTTAAAACTTTCTTTTTTGTATATATCGGGATTCTTCTGGATATATCAAATAAAAGAGCAATCCTTCTGGGCTCTATTGCTGCAGTGATAATCATGGTGATCAGGCAGGCAGGTCGTTTTATAGGCCCGATGAAAAAGAATTTCAACAAAGGAGAGCTATTCCTTATCAATTCACTATTTGCAAGAGGAATTGCTCCGGTTGCAATTGCATTGATGGCAATCGATAAAGGGATATTAAAAGATAAAGTTATTATTGACTCTATATATTTTACTATAACTGCATCAATTATTCTGAGTTCTATTATGATCTTTTTTTATAAAAAGTTTTATTCAGAAAAAAAAGGTTCCTGAATCATTCATATAAATTCTCCCAGGAATTATCAAATCGGTAATGATCTTCTGCTAAAAAGGATTAAAAATACGACTAATTCCTTATTGTTATATTTTATTTTGTATGGGACACCCAAGTCATAACCTCTTTATTTGTCTTAAGGGGGGGGGCCAGGTCCCCTTCCCTGAATACCATCAATTATTGTTGAAATTCCTATATATAGTTATTATATTATTAATAGATGAGAAAATATGCCTTATTTCTGGTGATTGTCATTTGTCTGTATTTACATTCCTATCCTGCTGAAGAGGTTGTTTCTAATGAAAAGAAAGATGTTAAATATTTCCTTGAATTAAACAACAATATGAAGGATTTGCTTGACCGGGAGATTCTACATGCAAAAGGAGAAAAGAGAAGGCTTGATAAGATTGTTGAGCTCATTTTTGACAGATCTGTTGTGGGTTTTGACTATTCGGGATTGAAAACCTTCACAGCTGAAGAGACATTTGAAAATAGATCCGGGAATTGCTTATCTTATACAACTATGTTTATAGCTTTGGCAAGATATGCAGGATTGAGAGCAAAATTCCAGGAAGTTTCAGATTATTCAGACTGGAACAGGCAGGGAGATCTCATTGTTTGTAGCAGCCATATCAACAGTGTTGTAGAGATTGGGACCAGGATTTATGAGGTTGATTTCCAATATAGGAGCGAGAAGAAGTTCTGGAATAGAAAAGTTATTGATGATGATAGAGCAGAAGCCCACTATTTTAATAATATCGGATCCGAAGCTTTGCTTATAGGAGATTATTTATTAGCAGAGGAGTTCCTGAGAAGAAGTATTGATCTTGATAGCTCATTTTCCTTTGCATGGACAAACCTCGGAGTTCTTCTTAGAAAGATGGATAAGAGCAATGAAGCTGAAGAACACTTTAAAAAGGCTGTTATGCTGGACAAAAAAAATCATACTGCGAAAATGAACCTGGCAGGATTATATGAATCACAGGGATTTATTAAGAAATCTGAGAAACTGAAAGATCAGATAAAAAAGATCCTGAACAGAAATCCATATTATCACTTTGATCTCGGAGTATCTGAATATAACAGGGAAAATTACAGAGGAGCTATTGATTATTTTAAGAGGGCTATCAGAAGAGATCATAAAAAATCTGAATTCTACATAAAATTATCTGCTGCTTACTATAAATTGGGTGATCTGAAAATGTCAAAAAAGTATCTGATAAAAGGACAAAAATATGTTGAATCTGATCAGGAAAAGGACAAATACCAAAAAAAACTGGAGTATATCTATATAAAGTTGCAGGAAGGGAGATTGGATTAATCAAAATGTCGGGAACTCTGGTTGTGAATCCGGAAAGTACTCAGGGTAAGCGGACGAGATAGAAAAAAAGATACCCCAAGTCAAAAAAAACTTGTATTTAAAGGATTCTTTAGGAGTAATGGGCAATATTTCTGTCATAATTTAAATTAATTTTTTTTTTGATAAATCTAATTTTTTGTTGCATAATAGTATTTAAGCGAAAAAATTAATAGTTTATAACTTGTGGTTTTTTTGAGTTTTGGATAACTAAGGGATTTTTATTCGATAAAATAAAATTTTTCATTTTTTTTGTTGACAAACACAAAAAATCGGGTATAATCACAATCGTTTTTCTTCGGTGAAGAGAATTAGGATCTTTGAAATCTGAGTAGAGTGAGTTTAAGCCAATAATAAGACTCTGTGCTTTGGAAAGTGTCATCCAAAGTACGGTTGAAGTACAACAAAAATAGACAAAAATTAAAGCTAGATAAATCAAACTGGAGAGTTTGATCCTGGCTCAGAGTGAACGCTGGCGGCGTGCCTAACACATGCA
>JAOZUQ010000048.1 GCA_029938635.1 Candidatus Aminicenantota bacterium | reverse complement strand
AAAACTGAATAAAGTCAGCGTTGACTATGAGAGTAAGATCTATCATGTTGATACTACTTCAGAAATATCCATATTTGAAAATGGTAAAAAAGTTGATGATTATGAGATAAAAATAAACAATCCTCTTGAGTATTCAAATATTAATATAACTCAGGATAAGACTGGTTACTCTCCGCATATAGCAATTAAGAACATTAAGACAGGAAGAATGATTATTAATTCGTTTATTGCTCTGAAAACATTCGAAGAGTACAATAAAAGAGAATACAAAGATTATATTCCCTTAACTTTGTTCAAAAACGTAATAATCCTTACTTTTTTCCCTGATCATGAAGAGAAAGATGGAGAAATAGTAAAGACCGGAGAAAAAATTGTTAACCCGGTACTATTAGTTGAAGAACAGGATCACGAAGGAAATACTATATCCAAACAGACTCTGTCTTTAAAAAGTTCTATTATAATAGGGGAACATGCTTTCTCTTTTGTTGGAGTCAGACAATGGGCATCTTTCAGACTACTGGAAGATCCGGGGTATAAATATTTCTATTTCGCGGTATGGCTGAGTATCTTTTCTCTTCTGCTTAGATATTCAGATGACCTTTATTATTTGTTCAGGAAGGATAAACCCGGTGGGGGATCATGATCTTTATTAAAATGCAACTAAAAGGAGTGCATTATGGAAAATGTTGAGACCATTTTTTTTTGGTTAACAATTTTTTTATATGTAGGAGCATTGTTTCTCAAATTTTTGGATTTATTAATAAAAAGGATAAGGGAATTATCATTTCTTCAATTTTCTTAAAATCCGGATTTTTTACACATACATTAATCGGAGCAATTCACTGGGTAGTCAGCAAGCATCCTCCTGTCACCGATACTTATGAGCTCAATTTAACTGGTGTATGGTTTATGATATTGCTTTTTTTATTGTTTAAATACCTGGGAAAAATTAATGAATATATAGGATTAGTGATCATCCCTATAGGATTTCTTGCACTCGGTTATGGTTATCTATCAGGAGTTGAGATAATACCAATGGGGCCTGCTTTTCAGAGTCCGTGGTTGATCGTTCACGTAATATTTGCCTGGATTGCATTTGGAAGTTATGCGATCTCTACCGGAGCGGCAATATTTCTTCTGCTTAAGGAAAGGAAAAAGTCTTTTGAAACATTTAATAAACTTCCATCTGCAAATGAGCTGGATCTGACCGAATACAGGTTTATTGTTCTCGGATTTATCAATCATGCAATAATGATCGTCTCGGGTGCCATATGGGCAAAAAAACTCTGGGGACATTATTGGAATTGGGATCCACTTGAGACATGGTCACTCATTGCATTTCTTTTCTATGCATTTTATCTCCATGCGCGTTCATTTTTTAATTGGAGAATGAAAAAATCCGCATGGCTTGCAGTGGCTGGATTAATAATACTTGCAATATCTTTCTGGGGTGTGGGTTTGTTCGGGCCGACAATTCATCCCGGCCCTTAAGATAAAATATAAAGGTGAAAAATGGCAACGCTAGTTCTTTTAAATAATTTTTTACATGATTTCAGTGCTGCTGGATGGATCTTCTGTTCAGTTTTATTATTTGTGATGCTCAGGTCTTTACCTGAAGGTTTTCATGCCAGGAAAGGGGATGACCTTTATCTGTATATTGTAAATAGTTTTAAGAAGATCAGATTATTCATGATGCTGAGTCTGAGCGGGATCGTTGTTTTCGGGATATTCAGGGCACTCGCTTATAAGTCGTATGAGTGGAATGCTGCTTCCGGAGATTCTCAGATAACATTATTGATTGTTAAACATATAATCCTCTCATTTGTCTTCGCAGCCGGATTATATTATTATTTCCGGGCAGGTAAATTGATGAAAATTAACAAATAGATATATATAGATATATAAGGATAAAATGAAAAAAAATGTAATGCTTATAACCCCCCCATACCATTGTGGAGTCGTTGAATCCGCAGGGAGATGGCCCAATCTCGGATTCCTGTATATAGGCGGGGAGTTGGAGAAACATGGATATGAAATAGATTTCTATGATGCAATGTCAAAATTTCATGACTATGACCAGATAAGGGAAAGGATTAAAAGATCTAAACCCGATTTTATCGGTGTGACTGCTATTACTGCAACAATAGTTGATGCAGTCAAGGTTTTGGAGGTTGCAAAAGAGGAAATTCCCGGAATAGTAACAATAATAGGTGGCGTTCACCCCACATTTATGTATGCAGAAATACTGGAGAGATCTTCAAACATTGTTGATTATTGTGTAATAGGGGAAGGCGAGCATACAATGCCCGAGCTGCTTAATATGATCAATTCCGGGGGAGAAAAAAAGAGTGTTAATGGTATTGCATACATTGAAGACGGAAATGTGGTCAAGACTGTTGTAAGGCCGTTCGTTTCTGATCTGGATTCATTATCTCCCGCATGGCACCTTGCAGACTGGAATGATTACCCATTATATTTTATTGATAATTCAAAAGTGGCGATCCTGAGTTCTTCCCGTGGCTGTATCCATAAATGTTCATTTTGCTCTCAGCATAAGTTCTGGCAAGGCTCTTACAGAGACCGTGCTCCTGAAAAGTTTGTTGCTGAGATCGAACATTTGTTTGATAAATATGGTATAAATGTATTCTTTATTGCAGATGAATACCCGACAAACGACAGAGAAAGGTGGGTGCAAATTCTTGATCTGCTAATTAAAAAAGATCTTGGGATTCATATATTACTTGAAACATGTGTGGGTGATATTATCAGAGATGAAGATATCATTAACAGATACAGGGAAGCAGGTGTCCTGTTTATATATCTGGGAGTAGAATCTACAGATAACCAGAAGCTTATTGAATTTAAAAAAGAGACCAGATTCGAGGATTCAAAAAAAGCTTTGCAGATAGTAAGAGATGCCGGGATGATCGTTGAAAGTTCACTGATCCTGGGTGCACCGGATGAGACTCCTGAATCAATCAAAGAAACATTAAAACTTGCAAAAGAATATAATGCGGATTTTATGCATTTTCTCCTTATAGCACCCTGGCCGTATGCGGATTTGTATGACAAACTGGAACCATATATTGAAGTGTGGGATTATTCAAAATATAACCTTGTAGAGCCTATTATAAAACCTGTATCAATGACTCGTGACCAGTTGATGAAAGAGGTCCTTAATTGTTACAAAAAATATTATATGAATAAGATGCCTGAATGGGCATCGATGAAGGGTAATGATCTGAAGCGATCATGTCTTATCAGGGGGATGAAGGCTATAATGGAAAACTCATTCCTTAAGGATCACATGAAGGGCCTTGGCGGAATGCCGAAGGGTGTTATGAAAATGATGGAAAAAATGACGGACAATCAGGAAAATTGAATTGTGAGTAATCGTGAAAAGTGTCTAAATATTATCTCTCAAGGTGAGATTAATAATTTTTTTATTTAACAAAAAAACTTGATTTTTTGAATTCTTCAATATATCATTTTTATAGTTTTAAAATTATCAAAATATTAGAGGTGCTCAAATGATCTCAAAAGTTATCAAGCAGGGTTTGTTATCCAATGTTACAAGAAATTTTATTTTTGTATTTGTTATGATCGGGGTTTTTATTGTCCTAGCTCCTGCCGAGTTAAATGCAGAAATGTCTGATAGTGATTGTTTGATTTGTCATGGTGACAAAGATATTGAAGCTGAAACTGAGAGGGGTAAAAAGTTAAATCTTTTTGTTCCGGAAAATGCATTGACTGGAAGTGTTCATGAGGATCTTTCATGTTTAGATTGTCATATTGGAGCTGAATCATTTGACGATATCCCTCACTCCTCAAAGCCTCTTGCAAAAGCATGCAAAAATTGTCATGAAGAAGAGGCTGCAGAAACAGCAAAGGATGTTCATGGACAAGGGTGTGCAAGCGGAGATGAAATGACCCCTTCTTGCTGTACATGTCATGGTGGCCACGATATCAAACCTCTAAGTTCTCCTGAATCAAGATTTTCGGATAAGAACCAGCCTGACACTTGCGGGAAATGTCATGGTGGCGACACTCTGACAACTAAGGACCATAGCATTTATAAACGGAATCTTGTCTCCAGGTATAAAGGTAGTGTTCACTATCAGGCTCTTAATGAGGGGAAAGCAGCAGCTTCCTGTACAGATTGCCACGGCTCCCACTCAATATTGCCCGGAGGTTATCAGGATTCCGGTGTTTCAAGAAATAACGAAGCTAATTCCTGTATGAAATGTCATCGACTTGAGGGGATCGCTTTCTGGGATGGCCCTCATGGAGATGCTCTGAGACATGGTAATAATGATGTCCCGACCTGTACAACATGCCATGGTGATCATGATATGGTTTCTCTCAGAGTAAGAGACGGAGTTGCAAAACAATGGGCGGCAACTCAGGTTTGTATATGGTGTCATGGAAATTCACGTATGATGGCAAGATATGGCCTTGATACAACACCTGTAGATAGCTATATGCAGGATTTCCACGGACTAACTCAGCGAGGTACTCTTGGAGCAAGTGCAACATGTGCTGACTGTCATGATCCACATCATTCACTTCCTTCAAACCATCCCAACTCAAGAATGCATATTTCAAACAGGGGCCCTACCTGCGAGAAATGCCATGGTAAGGTTTCTGAAAACTTTGCAATGAGCTTCTCTCACAAGAAATCTATGGAAGTTGAGGGAACTAAGCTTGAACTCATAATTAAAACAGTCTATATATTAATAATTATATTTGCAATTGGAGGAATGATCCTGTATGTTGGCCTGGCCTGGTTCAAAGCTGTCAGAGGAAAGATCAAAAAGCAAAAAACTGAGAAATACCTGCTAAGAATGAATAGTTTCGGGAGAAATGTACATAAAACACTTTTACTTAGTTTTATCACACTTGTAGCTACCGGGTTTGCATTGAAATTCCCGGATTCATTCTGGGTCAGGTGGCTATTCTCAATTGGAATGACTGAGACAATAAGAGCATTTATTCACAGAATAGCTGCGATAATAATGACTTTTGATTCGGTGATTTTCCTTATTTACCTTATATTTAAGGCGCGTGGAAAAGACCTGTTCAGGGATCTGCTTCCGAAGATTCGTGATTTCTCGGATGCAATCAAAACTATAAAATACTATCTGGGAATATCGAAAGAAAAACATGCTCCCAAATATGGTGTTTTCAGTTTTGCTGAAAAATTTGAGTATTGGGCAATGGTGTGGGGCACGATTGTCATGGTAGCTACAGGTTTTATTTTATGGTTTCCCAAGTTGATACCGGGCACCTGGTGTGCTTGTATAATCCCGATCGCAAGAACTATTCACTATTATGAAGCGATACTTGCTGCACTTGCAATCCTTGTGTGGCATGGATTCCATGTTATATTCCATCCGGATGAATATCCGATGAACACTTCATGGTGGTCAGGATATCTGACGAAAAAAGAAAGTGAGCACAGATTTGATGATGAAGCTGTGAAAAAACAGAAAGAATTAGAATAAAAAAACAGGGGAGGTAAAACTCCCCCTTCATTGACTTGTAGTTAATTTTAAAATACTATCTTTATCTAACAGGGGAGAATTGGAGCTAACACTTTTATTAAAAATATTTTTATTATCATTTGTTCAGGGAGTTAGTGAATTTTTTCCTATTTCGTCATCCGGGCATCTTGTAATATTTCAGGAACTTATTGGTTTTAAAACCATTCCGCTGGTTTATGATATTTTTTTCCATATTGGAACTCTTTTTTCAGTCTTGATTTATTTTTCCAAAGATATATTTGCGATATTAAAAGGGATAAGAGAAAAAGAAAATATGCAATTCATTTCTCTGATAATTGTGGCAAGTATTCCAACCGGTATGATAGGATTGTTCTTTAAAGAGCAACTTGAAGGGATGTTTAACAAACCAGGTATTGTAGGATACTTTCTACTGGCAACAGCTTTTATTATTTTAATTTCAAAATTTGTCAGTATAAAAAAGCCGAATATATATATTGTGGCATTCATTATAGGGGTGTTTCAGGGGATCGCCATAATACCGGGACTATCAAGATCCGGGTTAACAATATCTGTCGGGCTTATTCTCTCAATGGGATTCATCTTCTCATTCAGATTTTCATTTCTCTTATCAATTCCTGCAATAATCGGAGCGCTTATTCTTGAAATCGATAAAGTTCCATTTGATAGTCACCAAATATTTTATTTGTTAGCCGGTACTATATTTTCCGCAGTTTTTGGTTTGATAGCGTTGTATTTTCTAAAAAAGATAATTTTAAAGAAAAAATTTCATTATTTCTCTTATTATTGTTTTTTTATGGGAATGGCGGTTTTAATGTTTTTTAAATAAAGGCCTAAAATAATGTTAAAGTTTCAACAAAATATCGGATTATTCAAATATTAAAACTTTAGAAATTAGAAAGATTTTGTAGTTTTATATTGTATGAAAATTATGGTCAAATATTATCTGCAGGTAACAATATAGGTAAAAAGTAGTAAGACAATAAAATTAACAAATAGGAAAAAAGAACTAATAAAGAAAAAATTATTTAAGGCTTATTATAGTTAAAAAGTCTTATTGTAAATATATATATGTATGCAAAGATGGCAAATGATGAATTTGCATAACATCGAAATTTATGAAGTTCATTCTGAATTTTGCAGAGCGATCGCAAATCCAAAAAGACTCAGGATCTTAAATGAAATCGGAGATGCGAAGATCACAGTCGGTGAACTGGCAAACCTTCTAAATCTATCAGTTTCAAATATAAGTCAGCATCTTAAAATTCTTAAAAATTATGAAATTTTAAAATCTGAAAAGATCGGGCACAGGGTTTATTACTCTATCACTGATATAAGAATTGTAGAGATTTGTCAGAGTATGAGGCAGGTTATTTCGGATCTTTATGAGAAGCGAATGGATATTTTCACCCTTGATAAAACAGAGTGAGGTATGGATTTTTTGAGCTAAGAAATGAGGCTATAAATGATAACAATGAAAAAGTTTTTATTTGAGGTAAGAAAAGAATATGTGCTTGCATTAGTACTGACTGTATTACTTGTTTTTTCACTGCTTGGTTATTTATTTGAAGGTCATCATATTCCTATTCGTGTTGCATTTGATACCAGTGGCGGAGACATAATTTTTGATCACAAGCTTCATACCGATATCGAAAAACTTAAATGTACCGAATGTCATCATAATTATGAAGAACGGAAAATGAAACTTTCTTCCGGTGCATTAAATTGCAGGTCATGCCACTATTCAACAGAATATGAACATATATGTAAAGATGAAGCGATCCACAAGCATTGTATAGGAAAGAATTGTATGGACTGTCATATTGAAGAATCTGTAAATTGCGATTTCTGTCACAATGCAAAAAAATTCAAAGGAGCAGATGAACCTGAATCTATCATTTTCGAAACTGATGGAGGGAAGGTACTGTTTAATCATAAAGATCACGCATCAACAGATGGCTATGATCTCGGATGTGAAACTTGTCATCACAAATATCTTCCTGGGAACCCCAGCCCTTATTCAATGAATTGCAGGCAATGCCATTACAACAAGGCATATAGTTCACTTTGTGAAAATGCTGAGACTCATGTCAGGTGTATCGGCAGACAATGTCTGGAATGTCATACGGAAGGTGAAGAAAATTGTGAGATCTGCCATAAGGAAGAGTAAAATTATGAAAAAGGAAATAAAATTCAATCAGGAATATGATGATATAAAAATAGTTGAACTTCCGCTGCCTGAGCATATATTCCTTCCTGCTAATAGAAAGAACAATAAAAATCTGGAAGTTGGAGATAAGATAAATAAGTTTGATGAGGTAGTTCCCGGGTTGATCTTTCCGGTTACAGGAGAGATCAGAGAATTTCTTAAGATGTATGTAGATGGAGTTGAGACAGATGTGATAAAGATCGCTCCTGTTAAGAATGGAGGAGATGAAGATAATCCTGAAAGAAATGATATTGCTGATAAGCCTGATGATAATCTTCTTTTAAGATTAAAAAGATCAGGTTATATTTTGGAGAGTATCATTGATTCAGATTCTGATATTGTTGTCAGCGCAGTTGATACTGATCTGCTATGTTCTGTTTCTCAGCAGATACTTCGAGAGAATCGTAAAGATCTTAACCAAAATTTTGAATTGTTCAAAAAAATTTTTAACAGGGAAAAGATACATTTTGCTGTTCCTGAACATTTGTTTGATATGGTATGGAAACTTCAGTCCCGGGGAGTTAATGTATTCAAGGTTAAACCAAACTATCCGAACGGGATTCCTGAGATTCTTATTAATTCCGCTATAGAGAAGAATTCATTAAAATCACCTTTATACCTCAAGTTAGAGGAATTTCTTAATATTTGTGATGCTGCTGTTACCGGAAGGCCGAATTTTAAAAAAGTAATTACTTTAACAGACATTAACGGAATGAGGAATATTAATGTGATAAAAGGTACTCCTTTAAGTCATATATTAAAAGATTCTGATGTCAGTTCAGCAGTGAAAGTTGTTACAGGCGGTCCGTTAAGGGGATATGCTAATTTTGATCTTGATACTCCGGTGACTGATATAACTGACTCTGTTTATGTTCAGTATGAGAAAGATGTTATCAGGGCTGTTAATAACCAGTGTATTAATTGTGGAAGATGTAACGGTCATTGCCCTGTCAACCTTAGTGTTAATCTTATAACCAGATACTCGGAGTTTTCGCTATTTGAAAAATGTAGAGATTTAGGGGTTGATAATTGCATCGAATGCGGACTTTGCTCTTTTTATTGCCCTACAGGCCGTTCGTTGGTTCAATTAATACGTCTGGCAAAGAGCGAGATAAAAAATTTAGAAGGAGAGATTGAACAATGAAACTAATAGTTTCAAGCCCCCCTCACTGGCATTCCGGTTATTCGGAAAAGAAAATAAATCTGGATTTTATAATAGGATTGATGCCGGCATTGATCCATTCATTGTATTTTTTCGGTATGCATGCAGCAAGAGTGATAGCATTATGTGTTGCCGTAGCTATCTTAAGTGAAGTAATATTAAGAAAAATTTTTAAAAATAATATTGGCCCTTTTAATGGTAGTGCGGTCTATCTTGGAATCCTGTTTTCAATGTTGCTTCCTCCGACATCACCGTATTGGCTAATTGTTTTCGGAGTTTTTCTCTCAATATTCATAGGGAGAGAGATCTTTGGCGGAATAGGAAGTAATCCATTCAGTCCTGTATTGGTTGGAATGGCTATCCTTGAATTATCCTGGCCCTCACATCTTAATGTTAATTTGACCTCGGTAAATTATAATCTGGGATTTGATTGTCATTCACCGTTGACGGCACTAAAATCAGCAGGAGCGGATTATACCTCAAAGTTTTCATTTTTTGAACTTGGCATCGGAAATCAGGTTGGCGGGATAGGATCTGTAGCAATTATATTTCTGATAATCGGTGGTATTTACCTTTTGATAAGAAAGGTGATACGCTGGGAGATCCCGCTGTTTTTTGCTTTAGGTGTTATAGGAATGTCTGCGATCTTCAATGCTATAGATCCACATAATTTCGCCTGCCCGTGGTTTCACTTATTAACCGGGAATATAGCGATCGGAATGTTCTTCTTATCCACAGATTATGCAAGTTCTCCATTCAGTAATCCCGGAAAGATAATATTCGGATTGGGATGCGGCATTCTCACAGTTCTGTTCAGGGTCCTCAGTGTCCATGAAGATGGAGTTATTTATGCGATCCTGATCATGAATCTTTTCACACCGATGCTCGATAAACTTGTCGGGAGGCCGAAAATGTTAAAAACTGCATACTTTGGAAGAGGCATAAAATGATTAAAGAATATTTAAAAATGATCATAGTTTTAACTTTGATAGCAACGGTTTGCGGTTTTCTACTTTCTGCAGTCAAAACATTTACTTTTGAAAGAATAGAAGAACAGATCCTTGTGAATGTTAAAGGACCGGCACTTAAAAATGTCCTGAATCAGGCTACTAACAATCCTATCAATGACAGACTTGAGATCGAGTTGGATGGAATAAGTCATACGGTTTTTATCGGGAAAAAAGATGATCGGTTATATGCAATAGCATTTGAGTCTACCGGGGCCGGGTTCGGAGGAGATATCGGTGTTATGATCGGGATCGATATCCGGAAATCGACCCTCTCCGGAATAGGAATACTTACTCATCAGGAGACTCCGGGCCTTGGATCAAGAATTTCAGAAACAAGCTTTACAGACAAGTTCAAGGGGAGATCTGTTAATGATAATTTCAAGGTTAAGAAGGATGAAGGCGCAATTGATGCTATTTCCGGTGCGACCAATTCTTCCAGAGGAGTTTGTTTAGCTACTGAAAAAGGTGTTGTCTTGTATTCAAAGCTTAAAGCAGAAATTTTGAAAAAAATAAAAAAAAGGTCAAATAAGAAATGAAAAAATCATTATTTCAAGAATTTTTTAAAGGTTTCTGGGAGATTCTTCCCCCATTCAGGCTTGTACTGGGATTGTGTCCCACACTTGCTGTAACAACTCTTGCAGAGAATGGTTTGGGTATGGGAATTGCGACCACATTCGTACTATTCTTCTCAAATATACTTATTGCATCCCTGAAGAGTGTTATTCCGAAGAAGGTTAGAATCGCAGCATTCGTAATAATAATTGCAACTTTTGTTGTTGTTGTCGAACTTGTGATGAAAGCATATTTTTTCCCGATCTCACAAAAACTCGGCCTGTTTATTCCATTGATAGTTGTTAATTGCATTATTCTTGGAAGGGCTGAGGCATTTGCATCAAAGAACAGTGTACTCAGATCAGCAGCGGATGGGCTTGGCGTAGGCCTGGGTTTTACCATGTCACTTGTTCTGATTTCATCGATTAGAGAATTATTAGGCCAGGGTACAATATTCGGTTTTGGTGTTATGTGGTCAGGTTTTGAACCATTCGGTTTTATGGCCCAGGCTCCCGGAGCTTTTGTAAGTTTGGGAATGATACTTGCTCTTATTAATTTAGTTCCGAAAAAACTATAATGGAGAATTTATAATGGAATATATTGTTCTTGCAGTCAATGCAATTCTTGTAAAAAACATACTCCTGGCTCAATATCTCGGGAATTGCCCGTTCATGGGTGTTTCAAAAAAAACTGACACAGCTGCAGGTATGGGCATGGCTGTCATATTCGTTATGACATTTGCTACATTCATAACATGGTTTGTTCATTACTATTTTCTTGTGACTTTTAATATAGAATATCTTCAAACCATTGTTTTCATCCTTGTTATAGCTGCCCTTGTTCAACTAATTGAGATGTTTCTCAAGAAAAGTGTTCCGGCACTTTACAGGTCTCTGGGAATATTTCTTCCTCTAATCACTACAAATTGTGCAATTCTGGGAGTGGCAGTTCTGGTAATCACCAAAGATTTTTCATTTCTCCAAAGTATTATGTACGCATTCTTTTCAGGTATCGGATTTGCACTTGCTCTGGTGATTTTTGCAGGAATAAGAGAAAGGTTTGAAATATCTCATATACCTGCCGCTTTCAAAGATATGTCTATTGCACTTATTACAGCAGGCATCATTGCAATGGCATTTTACGGATTTAAGGGTTTGGATACTTCATTAAAATCGATTTTAATTAAATAGAGAGAGAATTAAATGTTAATAGCAACAATTTTTTTAATGGGACTCGGGTTAGTAGCATCACTGATTCTGGTAGTTGCATCAAAGGTCTTTTATGTCTGGGAAGATCCCCGGATAGAGGAAGTATCTGATGTACTGCTTGGTGCTAATTGCGGAGGGTGCGGATATGCAGGTTGTGCCGCAGCTGCTGAAGCTGTAGTGCAGAAAAAAGCTTCTCCTGATGTATGTGTTGCAGGAGGTTTTGAGATTGCAAAAGCGGTAGCTGAAGTTATGGGAATGACGGTAGAGGAGAAGGAACCGGAATTTTCAAAACCCGGTTGCACATATGGATTTCAGGATGCCGATCTTAAGTATGAATATGACGGCTTGTATGACTGCAGGGCTGCAGTTTTGCTTTATAACGGAAGTAAGATATGCGAAATAGGCTGCCTCGGATTAGCGACCTGTGTTAAAGCATGTCCTTTTAATGCTCTCTCAATGGGTAAGAACAATCTTCCGGTTGTCGATAATGATAAATGTACCGGATGCGGAATATGTGAAGAAATATGCCCTAAAGGGATAATCACACTCTCATCCGCCACTATCCGTTTAATGTCAGATCAGAAACTATCCGAATGTACTGCGCCCTGTCAAAGACATTGTCCCGCGGAGATCGATATTCCACGTTATATCTGTGAAATCAGAGCCGGTGACTATGAGGGTGCGTTGAGGACAATTAGGGAAAAGAATCCATTTCCGCTGATCTGCGGGTGGATCTGTCCGGCTCCATGTGAAGAAGAGTGCAGAAGAAACTTATTGGATGAACCGGTGGCAATTAACGGATTGAAAAAATTTGTTGCAGATCTGGAAAGAAAAAACGGCGAATATAAATTACCTTATCTTCCTCCTGTTTCCGGAAAAAAGATTTCAGTTATCGGTGGCGGTATAGAGGGGCTTACTGCATCATATTTTCTGAGACGACTGGGACATGATGTTACGATAATTGAATCAACTGAAAAGCTTGGAGGAATCCTCAGATATGTTATCAGTGAAAACAGACTACCTAAGGAAGTGCTTGACTGGGAGATCAAAGGAATTCTGAGTTTGGGAATTAAACACAGGACCGGGATTACTGCCGGAAGGGATATCTCGTTCAAGTCAATGATGGAAGAGGGTGAAAATTTGGTACTGGTTACATCCGGAGGATGGGATAGCCGCCAGATAATGAATAATACTATGACATCTGATAGTTTAATCCCAAAATCAAATCTACTGTTAAATTTTCTGATGAGTGAGGAATCTGATCGCCCTTCAGTTAAGAAGAAACGTGTAGTAATTGTTGGTGAAGGGAATTCTGCTGTAAAAGCGGCAGATATATGTCTGGATAACGTGGCATCCAAAGTATGCCTTATTTATCCATTTTCAAGAGAGGAAGCAATTGAACGAAATCTGGATATTTCAATAAAGAAAAATCTTGAAATTATTTTTTCGTCGGAAATTTCAGAATTAAGTGGGATCGGGAATGATCTGAAGCAGATTTCAATAAGGGATGAATATGGAGATATTACTGAGATCGGGATCGATTATTTATTGATTGATTCAGGCAGAATACCTGAAATGTTGTTTGACCTGGATAAAGATTCAGGAATCTGGAGATCTGTTGAGGTTTTAAAAGTCCTTGGCAAAGAAAATTCAGGTGGAATATTTGCATTAAAGAATATTGGGAGGCCAACCGATCTTGAGAGGGTTGTAGTGGCAGTTGGAATCGGAAGGAAACTTGCGAGGGGACTCCATCTCCATTCAACAGGCGAGGATATAGCACCTGAAGAGAAAGTCATCACAGATGAAAGCCAGGTTGCAAATGTATTTCGAATTCCGAACAGGCAAGCTCTTATCAATTATAAAGAGAAATATGATCCGTCAGAAATATTCACTTTAGAGATGTCAAAAGATCAGGCTGAGAGGTGTTTAAGTTGTGGTTTAATATGTTACAAAAAAGGTCATCAGGTTTGTAAATTAATGTAAGGCACAAATATGGGAATAACAATTAAAATTAATAACGAAGAGTATGATTTTGAAATAGGTGAAACAATTCTGGAAGTAGCAAGGAGGAACGGTATTTATATTCCTACTCTTTGTAATCTCGAAGGGACGAAGCCAACCGGAGCCTGCAGAATATGCATCGTTGAGTTGGGGAAGATGAGTGCCCCGGTTGCATCATGTTCTACACCGGCTGCACCGGGAATGGATATACAGACCGAATCCCCCAGGATCCGAAAAGCCAGGAAGACGATCATTGAATTGATGATGATCTCAGGGAACCATAATTGTTCGGCCATAGGAAACTCTAAGGCAAATTTAACCGACTTTATGCAGGAGGTCATCGAATATGACGGGTCAGGAAGTATCTGTACTGCATATGGAGAATGTGAACTTCAGTCCCTTGCTTACAAATATATGGTGAATAACAGGACATTGGAAAGGATCCCTACCAATTATCCTCTTGAAAATATTGATCCATTGATCGGTAGAGATTTCTCCAGATGTATCCTTTGTGGAAGATGTGTTCAGGCATGTACTGAAGTATCTGTAATCAATGCGATCTCTCATGGCTACAGGGGAAATGTAGCAAAGATAGTGGCAAGAGGTGATAAACCTCTTCCCGATTCAGAGTGTGTATACTGCGGAGAATGTTTGCAGGTTTGTCCTGTAGGTGCTCTATATGAAAAAAGGAGTAAGTATGATCAGAGAGTCTGGGATGTAACCAGGGAGAAATCTACATGTTATTATTGCGGGATCGGATGCAGGATAGTCGTAAGCACCAAGAACAATAAGATAATCAAAATAGATGGTTCGGATGAAGGCGAACCGAACAGAGGGCAGCTATGTTTTAAAGGGAGGTTCGGATACGACTTTTTGTACAATGATAAAAGGTTGACGAAGCCAATGATCAGATCAGGCGGAAAGTTAAAGGAAGCTTCCTGGGAAGAGGCCTATAACATAATAATTGATAAGATCAGGGAAATTTCCGGGAAATACGGAAGTGAATCGATAGGATGTGTTGTTTCTCCGAAATATTCAAATGAGGATCTTTTCATGCTTAAAAAGTTTATTGAAAAAGTATCGGGAAAAACTAATATAGGTCATTCGGAACCTTATTCAAAATTTAAAATTGAGTATTCACAAATAGGGGAATATGAAAAAATAGTATTGATCGGAACAGATATTGCTCGGGATAATCCGGTTGCTGCAAATTATATCAAACAGGCTAATCTGAAAGGCTCAGAGATAATAGAAATCAATAGAAAAAAGACAGATCTGTCAAAGTATGCAGAAATAAAACTGAAGGATCTTTCTGAGTTCAAACCGGATAGTAAAATCAATTATCTTGTGATCTATTCACCGGAATATGATATTTCGTCACTTGAAGGAAAAAGCAATATATCTTTAAACTCAATTAATAGTGAAAATAATACCGCAGGAGCTTATATGGTGGGTATTGCTAATGAAAATTTTGAAGATATGAAGAAGAAAAAAATGGTTTTTTCAGTGTCATCTATTCCCTCAAATGAGTTTAATACTGAGTTCCTTGTAGTGATCGATCAGTTTGGAGTAGAATCTTTTGAGAACGCTGATTTAATACTCCCTCCTTCTGTATGGGTTGAAAATGAGGGTACTTATGTGAATTCCCAACATAAGATTTATAGAATGAAGAAGATCGTAGAACCACCTGGAGACACAAAGTCTTTGAGGGCAATATTTGGAGAGTTGTTGAATTTGTCAGGTTCTGGAATTAAAAAATCGACACCTAAATATATATGGGATGAAATGATCAGAAAGGATCTGAATTTATCGGATGATATTGCTTATAGTAAACTGAAAAAAGGCCCTGTCCAAATCGTGGATGGATTCTTTAAAAAGATATCACTTAAAAGTTCCGGGAGTAAAAATGACAGGTTCCGGACTCATAAACTACTCTGCAATCATTGTGAAGGGCTTTCTGTTATTGCAGAAAAAAGGATAAACCCCGGAGAATGATCATGGAAGAAAAACAGAACGAAATCGCAACGAAAGAAGATATACAATTGCTTGATTCTATTTATAAGCAGAATAGAGACAAAGATTCCATAATGATCTATCTTCAGAAAATTCAATCTGAAATGGGTTATGTTCCTCAATATGCTATCGAATATCTGGCAGGAAAAACCAAAACTTCCGAAAGCCATATGTTCGGAGTTATAACCTTTTATTCACAATTCAGCACAAAACCTGTCGGGAAAAATATAATAAAGATTTGTAACGGTACAGCCTGCCATGTTGGCGGATCTAAGGTATTGGGAAAAAAACTGAAAGCAATGCTTCATGTTGATGATGAGAACCCCACCACAGAGGACAGGCTTTTTACTGTTCAGCCTGTTGCCTGTCTGGGTTGCTGTGCACTTGCTCCGGCAATGATGGTTAATGATAAGGTCTATGGGACCTTAACTTTGGAAAAGATGAAAGATATCATAGATTTCTATAAAAAGGAAGCGGAGAACGGGGATATATAAATGAAAGGTAATAAATCTCAAATAATTGTGGGAATGGCTACCTGCGGGAGAGCTGCAGGTGCTGTTGAAGTTTTTAATTGTCTGGAGAAAGAGATAGGGAATAATGGAATTGATGTTGAACTCAAATCAACCGGATGTATAGGACTCTGTTCACAGGAAGTTAATGTGGAAGTGAATATGGCAGGACGTACACGATTGATCTATGGGACAATAACTCCGGAACTGGTTCCCGTGATCGTCTCAAAAACCATAAAGAACGGAATTGCTTTAAGGGATAATTCAATTTTTCAATACCGCCCGGAGAATAATCTTGAAACTGCATATGAAGGTGTTCCGTTCGTAGATGAATATTCTCTTACAAAGGATCAGATAAAAATAGCATTAAAAAACTGTGGGAATATTAATCCATTCTCGATCGATGATTACCTCTATTATGATGGTTATAAAGCTCTGAAAACTATCCTGAAACAGAAACCTGAAGATGTAATTAAAAAAGTTGAAAAATCCGGTATTAAAGGAAGGGGAGGGGCAGGATTTCCTACAGCTAAAAAGTGGTCATTCTGCCGAAACACCTCTGCAGAGAAAAAATTTGTAATTTGTAATGCTGATGAAGGCGACCCGGGTGCATTTATGGACCGCTCACTTCTTGAAGGAGATCCCCACTCGGTTATAGAAGGAATGATTATCGCAGGGTATGCAATTGGAGCAACTGAAGGATATATTTATTGCAGAGCAGAATATCCTCTGGCATTAAAAACACTGGACAAGGCATTGGCAGATGCAAGAGAGAAGAAATTTCTTGGAAAGAATATTCTCAATAGTGAATTTTCCTATGATATTTCTGTCAGAGAAGGGGCCGGAGCTTTTGTGTGTGGAGAAGAGACGGCACTTATTGCATCAATTGAGGATCAAAGGGGGATGCCAAGGCCAAAGCCGCCATTCCCTCCCATAAAAGGATTATACCAGATGCCGACTGTTGTTAATAATGTTGAAACGCTGGCTAATCTTCCACGGATAATACTTGATTCTCCCGTTGAATATGATTCTGTTGGAACGGAGAATAGTAAGGGGACAAAAGTTTTTGCTTTAGCCGGGAAAGTGAAGTATACAGGTTTGATCGAAGTCCCGATGGGAATGTCACTCAGAAAAGCAATATTTGAAATAGGAGGAGGCCCGCTCCCGGGACATGAAATCAAAGCGGCACAACTTGGAGGCCCTTCCGGTGGATGTATACCGGCACATATGATGGATATTCCCATTGACTACGAATCCATAAACAGCACTGGTGCAATTATGGGTTCCGGCGGTATGGTAATAATGGATGAAACAAGTTGTATGGTGGATATAGCAAGATTCTTTCTCGAATTTTCCACTGAAGAAAGCTGTGGAAAATGTACTCCATGCAGAGTTGGCACAAAGGCCATGTTGAGGATCCTTGACCGCATATGTGAGGGAAAGGGGAAACTGGAAGATCTTGATAAACTGGAAGAACTTTCACATTCAATTATTGACGGGGCTTTGTGTGGTCTTGGTAAGACTGCTCCGAATCCGGTTCTTACAACATTAAGGTATTTCAAACATGAATATGAAGAACATATTATTGATAAAAAATGTTCGGCGGGTGTTTGTAAAAGACTGACTCCAAATCCATGCCAGAGTGCTTGTCCGGCTGGAATAGATGTCCCGAGCTATGTTGCCCTTATTGCTCATGGGAGATTTGATGAGGCCTTAGAGCTGATACTTGAAGATAATCCATTCCCTTCAATTTGCGGGCGTGCATGTACACATGCATGTGAATCGGAATGTAAGAGGAATGAAGTGGATAAGCCGATATCAATCATGCATCTTAAGAGATTTGTTGCTGACAGAGGAATTGATAGGGCCAGGCATATAGATCCCGTGAAGATCATAAGAAAAGAGAAGGTAGCAATAATAGGCGGGGGACCTGCAGGGTTAACTGCTGCATATTACCTGATTCAGCAGGGATATAAAGTAACGGTATTTGAATCTCTTCCGAAAGCAGGGGGGATGATGGTTGCCGGGATCCCTGAGTATCGGTTACCGAGGGATATTGTACAGAGTGAAATAGATGCAATTTCAGCACTGGGTGTTGAAATAAAAACAAATGTGAGAGTAGGGAAAGATGTGACAATAGATTCTTTGAAGCAGGATGGGTATAATGCAATATTACTTGCGATCGGTGCTTTTAAAGGGAGAAAATTGATGATCTCCGGGGAAGATCAATTTGAGGGTTGTTTTGATAGTATTAAATTCCTTACGAAAGTGAATTATGGCGACAGGGCAAAGCCCGGGAATAAGGTTGTGGTGATTGGAGGAGGTAACTCAGCAATTGATGCAGCAAGAGTTGCTATAAGACTTGGAGCAGGAAATGTAACCATTGCATATCGGAGGACCAGGAAAGAGATGCCGGCATTTGAGGAAGAGATCGAAGCGGCAGAAGAAGAAGGTGTAGTAATTGAATACCTTGTTGCTCCGACAAGGCTTATTGGAGAGAAAGGAAAACTCAACGGCCTTGAGTGTATCAGAAATAAAATGGGTGAACCTGACTCAAGCGGACGCCGCAGACCTGTGCCTGTTGAAGGATCAGATTTTATTCTTGAATGTGATGTTGTGATCCCGGCTATCAGCCAGGAGCCGGATCTTGAAGGGATTGGCAATGCTGATGATTTTAAGATAACAAGCTGGAATACTTTTAAAGTGGATCCGGATAATCTTGAAACAAATATAAGTGGTGTATTTGCAGCGGGTGATGCAGTAACCGGTCCATCAACAATAATCGAAGCGATAGCTGCCGGCCAGAGAGCTGCTGCAGCTATAGTTAAACATTTTAATGGTGAAAAACTGGCTTGGGAATACAGATCGGTAAGACCTAAAAGGCAGATAGCAGAATTAGATATTCCGGATGAGGAAATTGAAAAATTGAAAAGGCCGAAAATGCCATGTAAGAAAGCCGCACTCAGGAAAAAGGAATTTACAGAAGTTGAAACAGGATATACAGAGAAGATGGCTGTTGATGAAGCCAAAAGATGCCTAAGGTGTGATCTTTAACAGGGGAAATAATATTTGTTTTTTTATATAATTGAGCTGGAGGATAATCAATGAAAACAAAGATTAAGGATATTTTTTCAAAAGATCAAAACAGGAAGGTATTATCGGTATCACCGAAAGATACAGTTTATAAAGCAATCCAGAAAATGGCCAAAAATGAGGTAGGGTCGGTAATAGTTCTTGATGATGAAAAGATCGTCGGGATTTTCACTGAGCGTGACTATATGAATAATATTATTCTGAGGGGGCTCGCTTCAAAAAAGACAAAGATAGAAAAAGTCATGACGAAGAAACTTGCATTCATAAGAACGGGCGATACTGTGGAGAAAGGGCTTGCGATCATGAACAGTAAAAAATGCCGTCATCTCCCTGTCTGTGAAGAGGGAGAACTATACGGAATGGTATCTTTAGGCGAATTGGTGAGAGTTGTAATAAAAGATCAGAAAGCGACTATTGAATACCTGAATGAATACATTTCCATGAATTACTGATCGGGGAGTTATAAAGTTACCAAGTAAGAATATTAAGCCTGAGGGGACATTTAATGTTAAAATCACTTAATACGAAGATATACCTGTCGATTGGCTTAACTATAATAATTCTATTCGGGTTTTTCCTTTACATTTTTATAAATCATCAGAAGAAAACTCAAATTGAAGATTCATTTGATGAAGCTTCAATGATATCAGAAATAATATCCAGGGCAACTACCTATAATATGCCTCTCGGAAACAGAAATTGTGTTCTGAGGATTATGGGGATCATAGGCAGTCAGGATGCAATAAGTTATATAAGAGTTGTGAATGATAAAGGGGTAGTAAGCTTCTCAAGCGAAAAAAAAGATCTTGGCACATCCGTTCCTAAGGAAAGTGAATCCTGTATCATTTGCCATATTAACGGCAAAAATGATGTTCATATGGATCATTCAGAATCGTTCAGGATTTACGAGAGTAACGGAGAGGAAATACTGGGACTGATGACCCCTATTTATAATGCTCCGAATTGCTATAATAGTACTTTATGTCATGTTCATTCTTCAGATAAAAAAAAACTGGGGATCCTTGATGTCAGGATGTCTCTATCAAAAATAAAATCAGCAATGAGAAGCAGTTATTATATTTTCAGTGTATTTCTTATCTCAATTCTGGTTTGTTTTGTCTTCATTATTG
The DNA here is from genome assembly GCA_029938635.1 of Candidatus Aminicenantota bacterium. GTDB lineage: Bacteria > Acidobacteriota > Aminicenantia > UBA2199 > UBA2199 > UBA647. The sequence goes on along the minus strand of JAOZUQ010000048.1, from coordinate 3,575 downwards.
CGTTTATTATAAGTAAATTTGTAACAAGTCCTGTCAGGCAGCTGGTTGACGGGACGAAAAAAGTAGCGGATGGAGATTTAGATGTAGATATTAGAGTAAGGTCAAGGGATGAGATCGGGCAACTGGCAGAATCATTCAATCAGATGATAAGAGATCTGAAAATTGCAAATGCAGAGATCCAATCGTGGAGTATAAGACTTGAGAAGAAGATTGAGGAAAGGACAAAAAAATTGTACCTTGCAAGAGCAAAGCTTATCCAGTCTGAAAAAATGTCATCGATGGGCGTTCTTGCTTCATCAGTAGCGCACGAGATTAATAATCCGCTCCAGGGTATTCTCACCTATATTAAATTAATGCTGAAGATCCTCAAATCAGAGAATGTATCAGAAAAAAATTTGAAGGATTTCGAAGAGTATCTGATCCTTATGGGTGATGAGATCGAAAGATGTGGTGATATGGTTAAAAATCTTCTTGTTTTCTCAAAGCAGTCTAAACTTGAAATAAGAGAAGAAGATATAAACCTGATCATAAAAAATGCTCTAAAACTGATCGAGAACAAAACAAAGCTTCAGAATGTTAAAATAAGTTGGGAGTATAATCCGGATCTGCCAAAACTGAGTTGTGACAAGCTGCAAATTCAGCAGTCATTAATAGCATTATTGATTAATTCCTGTGAGGCTATGGCTGGAAAGGGGGAGATTTCCATTAAAACAGCCCAATTTGATAATGAATATTTACTTATCTCGATTTCTGATTCAGGAAAAGGGATAAAGGAGGAGAATCTTCATAATATTTTCGATCCGTTTTATACTACAAAAGAGTCGTCAAAGAATACAGGCCTTGGACTATTTGTAGTTTATGGAATAATTAAGGATCACAAAGGTACAATTGAAGTTAAAAGTAAACTTGGCGAAGGGACAAAGTTTTTAATAAAATTGCCTATTTCGCCAAAGAAAGATGGGAGTGTTGGAAAATGAATGCTGAGAATAATTCCGGAATTTTCATTCTGGTTGTTGATGATGAGATGATCGTAAGGCAGTCATTAAGCAACTGGCTGATGGAAGAGGGGTATTCAGTAGAAACTGCTGAAAATGGCAAAGATGCTTATATTAAGATAAAGAAAAAAAAATATGATCTTGTACTCGCTGATATTAAAATGCCAGAAATGGATGGAATAGAACTGCTTGAACTCGGGAAAAAATTTGATTCTGAATTACAATTTATTGTTATGACCGCCTATGCTTCAGTTGATACTGCTGTTAAAGCAATAAAAGAAGGAGCTTTTGACTACATTGTTAAGCCGGTTGATCCCGAGAATGTGAGTCAGGTTATAAGAAGGTCTTTAAAGTATAAAATACTTGAGAAAGAAAACAGAATTCTTAGAAGGGAACTTGAAAGAAAGCATGGAATTGATGAGATCATTGGGAAGAGCAAGAAAATGGAGGAGATATTTGAACTTATTCGAACAGTAGCAGATTCCGAGTCTATTGTTATGATACGTGGTGAAAGTGGAACAGGAAAAGAGTTGATAGCAAAGGCAATTCATGCTCACAGCAAAAGAAAATATGGTCCTTTTATTGCCTTAAGTTGTGGTTCTCTTCCTGATACTCTACTTGAAAGTGAATTATTCGGATATGAGAAAGGTGCTTTTACCGGTGCCCAGTCCACAAGGAAGGGGCGGATAGAGATGGCTCAAACCGGAACCCTTTTCCTCGATGAGATAGGGGATATAAGTCTGAAAACACAGGTCGATCTCCTAAGGGTTATTCAGGAGAGATTGATATACAGATTGGGTAGTACAGAACCGATTGAAATAGATGCCAGGATTATTTCAGCAACAAACCGTGATCTTGAGGCTGCAATTAAAAGCGGTGGATTCAGGGAGGACCTGTATTACAGGTTAAATGTGATTACTATCGATGTTCCACCTTTAAGAGACAGAAGGGATGATATTCCATTACTGGTAAAATATTATCTGAATAAAAATCATATGGGAAACAGGAAGCAAATCACCAATGTATCTTCGAAAGCAATGGAAAAACTTGTTAATTATTCATGGCCGGGTAATGTAAGAGAGCTTGAAAATGTAATTGAGAGAGCTGTTGTTATATCTAAAACTCCGGAGCTTAGTTGTGATGATCTACCCGAGTCTGTAAAAAATTCTTCCATTACAACTTCTAAGGAGAAGGAGGGGACAGTCTCTTTGAGTGATAAGGAAAAATCTCATATACTGGAAATTCTTGAAGCCAACGATTGGAATATATCAAAAACATCACGGGATTTGAAGATAGACAGGACAACTCTGTATAATAAGATGAAAAAATATCAGATAAAACACAGAAATGAATGAATTTAGAAAAGTTGTCAATCGTTCCTTTAGAAATCATTGATGAGAAATTAATACACCAGCTTCTTCTTAAACTCAAAGATGTTTTTAAAATCACTACAGATCAGATAACGTGGGATTACATTACTCAAATTGATAAGTTTGATTTCAAATCGGGGTTGAAATACAGGTCAACCGAATTAATAAACTATTTTTCAGAAAATTTTCCAGGAGAAATAAATGGGCTCTTATTCATTACAACCTCAGATCTTTATTCTCCGGTATTTGCAAGATATTATGGAGAAGCTCAATTGAATGGGAAAGTAGGAATTATATCTTCATTTTACCTGCGTGAAAATTTAGATGAGAAATCTCACGACTCTGTAATTTTTTTAGCAAGATTAAAAAAGGAAGCTGTTCATGAGGTCGGACATCTTTTTGGATTGACTCATTGTCCGGATCCAAATTGTGTTATGAATCTATCAGGGAAACCAGGTGATATTGATATTAAATCTTCATCATTCTGTAGCAATTGTTCCGAAGTGTTGAAAAATACTACAGCAACTGTTTGAAAATCCCACACTATTTGATATCCATAATTCTTATAAACACCAAAAAAACACTACGAGAAGTGTGTATATAGCCTATATATCAAAATAAAAAAATAATACTATTTTTTCCCCCTGGTTCTGAAATTGGCACCTTTTATGCAAAGGAATAATAGAGAGAAATAACATGGAGGTTATTATGGATAATAATTCAAGACAGGGATTAAAAGTAATCCCGGCAAATGAAAAAAAATGTATTTGGATGGAATCAGGAGCTGTTACATTTAAGTTATGCAACAACAATTATCAATGTAATACATGTCAGTTCGATATGGCAATGGCAAACAGGGTTCAGAAACAAAAGGATCAGGATATTGATATAAATACTCCAAAAAAACCTGTAAGAGAAGTGTCTCTCTGGACAGATGAGTTCAGGAATCTTCCGGCAGGTGAAAGAAAATGCAGGTATATGTTGATGGGAGAAGTATCATATAAAATTTGTCCGAATAGTTTCAGGTGCGGTGAATGTTCTTTTGATCAGATGATGCAGGAAAAAATGTCCTCTGATCATACAGTTTCCAAACAAGATTTAATTCTTGAAAGCGGTTTTTATGTTGATGATAGAATCTCTTATTACAGAAACCATATGTGGCTTAAACTTGAGAGGAGTGGGAAGTACAGGATAGGAATTGATGATTTCT
>JAOZUQ010000047.1:3053-24160 GCA_029938635.1 Candidatus Aminicenantota bacterium | reverse complement strand
AGTAAATTTTATAGATTATCTTAATTTAAATTCATATTCATTTAACAGGTATATTTCCAAAAAGGATAAATTCATTCCGGAACAGATCACGATCCTGGTTAATGATAAAAACAAATATAGAGGAATATTGAAGGAAAGATCAGGAATATCAGAAGTTATAGACAATGTAAGAGACCTGATAAATGAGATACCGGCAATTATTTCTCCGGAATATATGAAAAAAAAGGCGATTGAGCTTTCAGTAAGAGATAATGTTGATGTTGAAATATTTGAAGATGAAAGATTGATTAAAGAAAAATTGAATGGCCTTATAAGCGTTGGGAGAGGATCTAAACTAAAACCGTTGATGGCAAAGATCAGTTATACTCCTGATAAATTTAAGAAAAAGATAACAATAGTAGGGAAGGGGATCACATATGACTCCGGTGGACTCAATATAAAAACAGGATCGCATATGAGTACAATGAAATCTGACATGTCCGGTTCTGCTGTCGCTCTCGGCATCATCGATCTGATATCACGATTCAAATTACCTGTAAAATTAACTTCATTTCTTCCTCTTGCAGAGAATATGCCCGGGTCAGGATCATATAAACCCGATGATATCATTTTGTTCAGGAACGGGAAAAGTGTGGAAATAACAAATACAGATGCTGAAGGAAGGCTGGTCCTTGCAGATGCTATCATAATGGCGTCAGAGGAAAATCCGGATTATATAATAGAACTCTCAACGCTGACAGGTTCAATTGTTAATGCTTTGGGAACTTCAATAGCAGGTTTATTTACTCTTGATAAAAGCCTCAGCAGAAAGTTGAAAATCTCAGGAGAATCAACTGGAGAGTTTGTATGGGAAATGCCCCTTTACCAAAGTTACAAAAAAAGTATCAGATCAAAAATTTCTGATTTGAAAAATGCAGGGTATGGAAATGCTTCATCAATAAAAGCAGGATTATTTCTGAATGAATTCTCAGGGAAGGTTCCATTTGCACATATAGACATTGCCGGAACGGCATTTATTGAAAAAGAAAGTGAATATCATAGCGTCTCGGGTGCTACAGGATTTGGAATAAGATTGCTTTACAATTTTTTGAAATCAATTTCATTTGATTGACAAAAATCGATTTTGATACTATATAAATTAACGATGTCTGAACAGATTGAAGTCACACTAATGGGATTAATACTAGATCCTATCTCAAAAACCCCTGTAATGTTGTTGAAGCCGGAGAAACTTGAGAAAATTATCCCAATTTGGATTGGGATTTCTGAAGCCAATAGTATAACTATCGAACTGGAAAAAATCACATCCCCAAGGCCTATGACACATGATCTGCTGAATTCTGTCATTAAGAACCTTGAATATAAAGTAGAAAAAGTGATTATAAATGAGATATTAGACAATACTTATTATGCTAAACTTTATATAGGTAATGGCCGTGAATCAAAGATCCTGGATTGCCGCCCGTCAGATGCAGTTGCAATTGCTCTTAAAAGCAGAACAAAAATATACATATCAGATCAGGTGTATAATAATTTTGATGTGTCAGGTATTTCTCATGAATTTTTTGACAGTGAGGATAAAGTCGAGAATTGGTTTAATTCACTTTCAAAAGAAGATTTCGGAGAAATAGAGCACTAATCCGTTCTCTCTTTTTCTTTTACAGAATCCCATATCCGGTTCATTTGATCGAGAGAAGCAGCTTTAACAGGAATATCAAGTTCTTTCAACCTTTGTTCAAGTGAACGGAATCTTTTTTTAAATTTTTTATTTGCATCTCTTAAAGCAAGTTCAGGATTTACTTCTGATATTCTAGCTACATTTGCGACAGAGAACAGGAGATCACCAAGCTCCTCATATATTTTTTTTTGATCACCCCTGGATATTTCATTTCTTAGTTCAGCAATTTCTTCTTCAACTTTTTCCAGAGCCGGAACCGTATCACCCCAATCAAATCCTATGGACGAAGCCTGTTCACCATAACGTTTTGCTGCAGCGAGAGCCGGCATTGCTTCAGGGTAATCAGAGAGAATACTACTACTTTTTTTTTCTTCCTTTTTTATTGATTCCCAATTGTTTTTCACCTCTGCCGGTGTACTTGCAGTTTTATCACTGAAAATATGTGGATGTCTCCTTATCAGTTTCTGATTCAGAGTTTTTATTACTTCAGAAATTGAAGACTCTCCGGATTCTTTCATGATTTGTGATATGAAAATTATCTGAAGAAGAAGGTCTCCTAATTCTTCTGTTATGTTTGAAATGTCTTTGTTTTCTATTGCTTCTATCAATTCATATGCTTCTTCTAAAATGTACTCTTTGAGGCTTTCCCTGGTCTGGACCTTGTCCCATGGGCAACCTTTTAAAGGGTCCCTTAGAAGTTCCATGATTTTTAATAATTGTTCGAATTCATTCATCTTGTTTTTTTTTTACAAAAATGTTATAAAAAATTAGAAACAATGATAATATTTTTTCGTATTAAAAACAACAAAAGTAAAAGTATTCGTGTAGATAATGGAAACTGAATTTAAATCTATAGTACTTTTGCTTACGACACAGGCGATGATAAATCTAGGCGAAATAAATGATCCAGTAAGCAATACTTCGAATCCGGACAAAAAAAACTCTGCATTGTTTATTTCTCTTGTTGAAAAATTAAAAGAAAAAACCGAAGGGAATCTTACTAAAGGTGAGGATGTTTTCCTTAATGAGGTTATAAGTAACCTGAATAGAATTTTCAAAAGTAAGTTCGAAGAGGGAATTATACAATGAAAATTAATTTCAAAATTATTGTATTCCTGATCCTTTTTTTGTTATTTTCAAGTATAAATGCAAACGACTCTCTGGGTAATGTCTATAAACTGAAATATTATAATTTAGAGACTGATGACAACCAATTTCTCAGATCTCTATCTGAATTCAATTTGCAGGAGCTGTCACGCAGGGAATTTCGGTTATCATTAATAGAGTTGGAAAAGATAGGAGACAGATTTGCAAGAGAAGGTAAACTGGATAAGGCTCTTATTGTATACAGTAAAATACATGAGAATTCCGGGGATTATTGGCAAGTATATAACAAGATAGAGAATCTTGAGCGGAAAAAAGGATCATTTTTTTTCAGTATCAAAAATTTTTTAAGACAGACTATTTCCCTTCTTCATAATAGTGATTCTTTTTTTGTAATTGCAGGACTTACATTTTCGTCATTATATTTTGCCTCGATCCTTATATTCTTTATTTTTGCAATAATTCTTTTTTACAGATATTTTAAAATATTTTCAAACGATTCCCTTAATGCTGAAAGCGGAGATGTTTCAGTAAGAAAGATAGTGGTTTTTTCAATAGCTCTTTTATGGCCCTTTGTATTCTTTTCCGGATGGATGATCTTCCCCTTTATAATTACCGGGTTGTTCTGGTCCTATTTCAACAGAAATGAGAAACAGTCAATAATGGTGCTGATCATTTTGATATTTGTTTTTTCTGTATTTTTTAGTATCAGATCTTACCTGAACAAGAGTATGGAAAGCGAAACATTTTATACTGTAAATGAGGTTAACTCCGGGAAATATTTCTCGAAATCGGATTATACAAAATTTGATAATGAATTGAAAGTCTATCTTGCATTTTCTTACTATGAGAATAAGGATTACAATTCTTCATTAGACATTCTGTTATCTACTGGCGAAGGGTATAGAAGTATCCTTAAGTTTAATCTTCTTGGGAACATATACTACAAATCCGGTAATTTTGAAGAGAGTATGAAATATTTTAAAGATTCACTGGATCTGAATGAGAATGATGAAATAGCATTGCATAATTTCGCGATTGTTCTTGCAATTCAGAACAATTCTAAAATATTTGATTCATATGCATCCAGATTTCCAGAGATAAAACAAATTATAAATAATGTTCACAAAATAAAGGAGATTAAAGTTAAGCCCGGACTTTTAAAGAGAAGAGCATTTTATTCTTCAAAAGAGAAATTTGCACCATTTTCATTTTTTGTATCGATTCTAAAAGAATTTATTGAACTTCCGATAATGTATTTTTCGTTACTGACTCTTCTATACATTTATTTTATTAATTTAGTTTTCTCCAAACTGGGTGAAAGTATCCGATGTGAAAAATGCAGTAAAATAATCAAGGAAACTTCTGCCGATGCAAGTAATCATTTCTGCAATGAGTGTTATCAATTATTTATGATAAAGGATGTGATATTCCTTGAAGCAAAAGTTGCAAAAGAGGAGAAAATAAAAAAGAAACAATTCATAAGAGGAATTTTTGTTGGTGGAGTTTCTATTTTCTTCCCCGGTTTAAACTTTATTTTCAAAGAGAAATATTTATCATTTATTATATTCTCAATCATTTTTTATACTTTTGCAGTTTTTTCTATTACAGGAAAGATCTTATTTGAAAATATGTACTCAATACAACCGGTTATATTTAATATAACTTCTATTATTACTGTGATTTTTTACCTTTTTATTAATCTTTATTCGGTAAAGGGGGATTCCGATGGCTTTTAAAGGCACTCTTAGAGATTTTAAGGTTCCTGACATTCTGCAATTGATCTCCTACCAGAGAAAGAGTGGTTTGCTTACATTTACAAACGATAATGCATTTACAACACTGGTTTTTGAGAAAGGATTTATTGTAGGTGTGGATTCATTTCCAAAGAAAATTGAATTGCGATCAGGATCTGTTCTGGTAAAACAGGACTTGATAAGTGAAGAAATGCTTGATCGGGCACTTTCAATTCAAAAGAGAACAAATCAAAAAATCGGTGAGATACTCCTTAGTATGGGCCTGATCGGAGAAAGCACAATTGCAGAAGCACTGCATACCCAGGCTACCGAGATAATTCTCTCTCTTTTCAAGTGGAAGAAAGGTGAATATAACTTTAAAATAATGGATGTTATTGAGCCCTCTATGAAAATAATTGAGCCACTTCCTACTGATAATATCATAATGGAAGGTGTTCAAATGCTTGACGAATGGCCACTGATAGCTGCGCTGATACCTGAAGAAAATATTGTTTTTGAGCCATCCGAAATAGATTCCTTGAAAATTGAGATTATCAATGAATATGATGATCCGAAAACTGATAGTGAAAAAGTATATTTGACTGAGGGAGAACTCGGAGTATTAAAATACATTAATGGAGAAAATTCTGTATTGGACCTTGTTGAAATGGGGCTCTTCAATAAATACAAAGTTTATAAAAGTATTTATAACTTATTGAAAAAAAATATTATTCAAAAAAAGGAGAATAAGGTTGAAGAAGAAATAGAGCAGGAATTGATTGATCAGAAAAAAATTGTTGCAGTAAAAAAAACAAATATCCTTCAGTTAATATATATTGCTCTATTGTTTGCCATCCTTGTGATTTCATTTTTTACACCTATGAAGCCATTTGATAATACTGATATATTCGGAACTGATACTATAACAACTAAGAGAGAATAACTTATAAACAAATGACATGGAAAAAAGATCTGGAAATGCTGTTACCATTGGAAATTTTGATGGTTTTCACTTAGGGCATCAATCAATTATACGTAATACATTAAAAATATCTGCTGAAAAATCCATAGGATCGGTTCTGATCACATTTTTTCCCAATCCCAGGCTTTTTTTCAATGCTGAAGATAAACTGATTCATTCTGATCAAAAGAAAAAAAAAGTGTTGGAATCAACCGGAATTAATAAAATTGAATATATTAAATTTCCTGAAATATTCAGTTTGAACGGGCAGGATTTCATAAACAAGTATCTATTGGATATATATTCCATGAAGTATCTGATCGTTGGTGATAACTTTAGATTAGGTAAAGGGAGAGAATGGGATATTGGAAGAATAATTGATTACGGAATAGAAAAAGAGTTTGAAGTGAAAGTAGTTTCTCCCGAGGATTATAAGGGAACCAAAATATCAAGTTCAATAATCAGGGATCTCTTAAGAAAAGGCGAGATAGGTATAGCTAATATTATGTTAGGTGCCGAATATATTTCCGAAGGATTTGTTATGAAAGGAAATCGGATAGGTACCAGGCTTGGATTTCCAACGATCAATATAGTTGACAATAATTGTCTTTTACCTAACGGAGTATATTTATCCAAAACTACATTTAACGGAAATGTATACAAATCTGCAACATATATTGGAGGAAATCCAACCTTAACAAAAACCGAGAGAAAAATAGAAACACATATAATCAACTTTGATAAAGATATTTATGGTAAACATGTTGCAATACACTTTCTTAAATTTATAAGAGGAGAAAAAAAATTCAGCTCTGAAAAAGAGTTGGTCTCTCAGATAAGAGATGATGTTAACACCATAAAATTTGACTTTGAAACAGAAGTTTGATAAGAATATGTTATAATCTCAAAATTAAATTTATTGAGATATTCAATTAATATCAAATAAAACAAAAAGAAACAGGAGAGATAGCAATGTCTGAAAAAGAGAATCCGGTAAAAAAGGTAAAGAAAAAGAAAGTTGATTCAGCTGACAATAAAACCAAGAGTACAAAAACCGGAGAGAACAAAACATTGACGGATACGAAATCAAAAAAGAAGAGCACAACAAAGCAAAGTGATCTAATGTCTAAAGAGTTCAAAATAATTATTCCGCGAGTCGAAATAGAGAAAAACTTTGATCTGGCTGCAGAAAAATATTCATCTGAAATGAAACTTGATGGATTCAGAAAGGGAAAGATACCTGTAGAAGTTGTAAAAAGTAAGTATCGTGAAATCATTATTGATGAAGTTGTGAACAAACTAATTGAAGAATATACTTTCAAAAAAATTAAAGAAGAAAATATCGCGATCATTTCCTCTCCTTCCATCAAGAAATTCGAATTTGAAGATGGTAAAGACCTTAATGCTCTTGTTTCTGTTGATCTGTTTCCTGAAGTGAATGTTCCCGATCTTGACAAGATTCAAATAAGTATAAAAAAGGAGTTGTTAAAAACAGAAGATTTTAATGAAGCAGATCAAATTGATATGATACTTGAGAACAATAAAAGGAAACAGATTGTGAAGGATAAGGTAGTAAAGGCCGGCGACTTTGTAGAATTTACAATTCAATCTCAATTTACTGACACAAAGAGAATGATGCCGAAAAAAGATTCATTTTTTGAAGTTAAAGAGGAGCCTCACAGCGATATTGGTGAACTTTACAAAGAACTGCTCGGGAAGTCTTCTGGCGATAAACTCGAAATTAAAAGGAAATATAATAAAGACAATAAGAAAAAAAACTGGGCTGGTAAGACAATCAGGCATTTTATCGAAGTGAAAAATATTTTTGAATATGTTAAACCTGAATTAAATGATGAGTTCCTTAAATCTGTAGGATTTTCTGATGAAAAGAGTTTTAAGGAGAAGTTAAAAGAAGAATATTCGAATCAATTATCAAGGCAGAAAGATCAGATTATTACTGCAGAGATCAGAGATAAATTGATAGAAATATGTGATTTTAATGTACCTGATTCCATTGTCGACCAGGAAGTCCAGAGATCTCAGGAGCAATATGCTCAAATAATTATGACCCTGCCGGAAGATAAAAGGGCCGAATATATTAAAACTGTAAGAGAAAATGCTGAAAAATCTATCAGGTTTTCCTTTATTCTTGAAGAAGTAAAGAAAAAATTTGAAATTAAAGTTGAAAATGAAGATCTTGAGAAAGAGTTTAAATCAATTGCAGATGCCAACAATATTGATATTAAGGACGTCAGAAAGTATTATATGAAAAATGACCAGAAAGAAACGTTAAGGGACAGTATAGGCAGGAATCAGGCAATTGACCTGTTGAAGGAAAAAATCAAGATAAAAGAGGTGTAATATGGCTTTAATTCCGGTAGTAGTTGAACAAAGTGGTAACACAGAAAGAGCTTATGACATATATTCAAGGTTGTTAAAGGATGGAATAATATTTCTTGGATCAGAAATTGATGATCAGGCTGCAAATGTAATTATTGCGCAATTGTTATTTCTTGAAGCAGAAGATTCAGAAAAAGATATCTCTATCTATATTAATTCACCTGGAGGTATGGTGAGTGCGGGTATGGCAATTTACGATACTATGAAGTTTATTAAAAATGATATAGTAACAATATGTATGGGACAGGCATCATCAATGGCTGCGATCATCCTTGCTGCCGGGACAAAAGGGAAAAGATATGCTCTACCGAACTCCCGTGTTCTTATACATCAGCCTCTTGGCGGGTTTCAGGGACAGGCTACCGACATTCTTATCCATGCCGGAGAAATAAAAAAAATAAAAGAAAATATAATATCACTTCTTGCTCAGCACACAGGAAAAAAGAGAGAGGAAATAGCGAAAGATCTGGAAAGAGACTATTATATGAGTGCAGAGGAATCTCTTAAGTATGGTATTATAGACAGCGTTATAAAAGAAAGGAAAAATATCGGAGTAAAATAAAATGAGTATAGATTTAACTGAAGGAGCACATTGCAGTTTTTGTGGTGTTAAACAAGCTGAAGCATATAAATTAATAGCTGGTAAACATGGAACTTATATTTGTGATAATTGTACAAAAACAGCTTTTAACCTTATATTCAACAATAAAGAGCAGATTAAGACAGAAAAGAGGGTAGTAAAAAAGAAGAAAAAGCTTATACCATCCGAAATAAAAAAAAGACTTGATCAGTATGTTATATCCCAGGATCTTGCGAAGAAAATATTATCAGTTTCTGTATATAATCATTATAAACGTATTGATAATCATTCAGAACTTGATGTGGAGATAAAAAAAAGCAATATTCTTCTTGTAGGGCCAACAGGAACAGGGAAAACTTTGCTTGCTGAAACTCTTGCAAAGATTCTGGATGTACCTTTTGCAATAGCAGATGCAACTACACTCACTGAAGCCGGTTATGTTGGAGAGGATGTTGAAAATATTCTTTTGAAACTTTATCAGGCCGCTGGTGAAGATATGGAACTTGCTCAAAAAGGGATTATTTATATTGATGAAATAGATAAGATTTCCAGAAGAAGTGAAAGTGTTTCCATCACAAGAGATGTTTCCGGAGAAGGCGTGCAGCAGGCTCTTCTTAAAATTGTAGAGGGTACAATAGCAAATATTCCACCGCAGGGAGGGAGAAAGCATCCCTATCAGGAATTCATCAAGATGGATACAAGCAATATACTTTTTATCTCAGGCGGTGCATTTGTAGGGCTTGACAAGATAGTTAAAAATCGATTGAAAAAGAATATAATCGGATTTGGTTCTGACAAAAACAATAAAACTTTTCAGTCTGAAAATGTATTTGATAATGTTCAGACAGAAGACCTGATAAAATTCGGATTAATCCCTGAATTGGTTGGAAGATTCCCGGTCATTGGAATTTTAGAAGATTTATCAAAAAAAGATCTTCTTAGAATATTAATGGAACCGAAAAATGCGATCACCAAACAATTTAAAGCTTTGTTCAAACTTGATGGGATAGAACTTGAATTTTCAGATGAAGTATTGAATAAGATCACTGAAGAGGCTTATGACAGAGGAGTAGGGGCAAGAGGTCTGAGAGCTATATTTGAAGAATTAATGCTTGATCTGATGTATGAAACTCCGGGAAAAAAAGGAAATAAATCTAAGATCCTTGTAGATTTTCAATATTTGAAAGATAAAAAATGGATAGCTTGAATACAGAGAACATAAAGGTTCCTTTAATACCATTAAGGGAGTTGGTTTCATTTCCATCGACAATAATCCCAATTCTGGTAGGGAGGGAAAAGTCAATATCTGCATTGAAAATATCAAAGAAGCTTTATGGTAATTATATATTTCTTTCAGTTCAAACTAATCAGATCAGTGATGACCCTTCTCAAAATGAGATCAGCAAATCAGGTATCCTTGCTAAAATTGAGAAAATAAGCGAACAGAAGAATGGAAGTTACAGGGTGATTATTCACGGAATCCAAAGAGGAAAGATAGAAAAATATTTAAAAGAAGATGATTACTTTCTTGTGAAAATCAATCTGTTGACCGATTTAATATCAGATTTGACAAAAGACAGAGAAATTGAAGCTAATCTTATCAAATATTTTAAAGAATATATGGCTTTAAATAAATTTAATTTTGAAGGTATTTTAGATAAACTGAAATCAAGTAAACTTCCCGATATCACTAATATTATCCCCTCAATCCTCAATATATCTATTCAACAGAAGCAACTATTGTTAGAGGAAATTAACGTGACAGAAAGGGGATTAAAACTATTAAATATTTTAAAAAAGGAATTGTTGAAAATCAGATCAATAGTAGAATTAAAGCAGTTACCGGGAGATGATATTCCCGGTAGTGATGCAGATGAATATCGTAAGAGCTTTAATAAAAATATTTTTCCCGAGAACGTTAAAAAAAGTGCATTAAAAGAGATACAAAGATTCGAATTGATGCCACCTTACTCTGCTGAGGGCACTGTCTCAAGATCATATCTTGACTGGTTATTGATGATTCCATGGAAAAAGTTGAAAAAAGAGAGTGGTAACCTTAAAAAAGCTTCAGAAATACTTGATGAAGATCATTACGGACTTAAAAAAGTTAAAGAGAGAGTATTGGATTACCTTGCTGTTAAGCAATTAAAAGAAGATCCGGTTGGTGAGATTCTCTGTTTTGTAGGACCTCCTGGTGTTGGAAAGAGTTCTTTATCACGATCAATTGCACGAGCATTATCAAAACCGTTTGTGCGTGTTTCTCTCGGGGGTTTAAAGGATGAAGCTGAAATAAGGGGACACAGAAGAACATATATAGGCTCTTATCCGGGCCAGATAATAAAAGGGTTGAAAAAAGCAAAATATATGAACCCGGTATTCCTCCTTGATGAGATCGATAAACTCAGTTCTGATTTTAAAGGGGACCCTTCGTCAGCACTTCTTGAAGTTCTGGATTCTGATCAGAATATGGAATTTGTTGATCATTACCTGGATCTGGAAATAGATCTTTCAAAAGTGTTTTTTATAACAACTGCAAATTCGATTGATAATATCCCTTCTCCATTACTGGACAGGATGGAGATAATTGAGATAGAAGGCTACACCCAAATGGAAAAATTACAGATAGCCAGGAATTACCTTGTCAGGAATCAATCGGAAAAGAATGGAATTAAGCCTGCTGATTTTTCCATAAGTGATGAGATACTTATGGAAATAATAAATAGTTATACACGTGAATCCGGAGTGAGAGAACTTGAACGACAGATCGGAAATGTAACCAGGAAAATAGCCAGGAACTTTGTGGAAAACGGGAAGAAGGATTCAGAGAAAGAATTAGCAATAGATAAAGATCTATTAGAAAAATTTCTCGGAATCCCGTTTTATTCTGACATGAAGATCCTGAAACAAAGCGAAGTCGGAGTAAGTGTAGGAATGGCCTGGACTCCATTTGGCGGAGATCTGTTAATAGTTGAGTCAAAATATCTTAAAGGAAATGGGGAGTTAATACTTACAGGCAGGCTTGGTGAAGTGATGAAAGAATCATCTTCTACTGCTTATAGTTATGTAAAACTTAAGCTCTATGACTTGGATTTTGATACAGACCTCCTTGAAAATTATAATATTCATCTTCATATTCCTCAGGGAGCTGTTCCCAAGGAGGGCCCCTCTGCAGGTGTAACGCTGGCTGTAGCAATGATCTCTTTGTTGACAGGGATCAAAGTAAAAGCAAATTATGCTATTACCGGTGAAATCACGTTAAGAGGAGAAATCCTTCCCGTCGGCGGAATCAGGGAGAAAATTATTGCTGCTCACAGATATGGTGTGAAAAATGTGATTATCCCTCTCGAAAACAGAAAAGATTATATTGAAGATATTCCGGAAGAAGTAAAAAAGAGTGTTGATGTTCATTTCGTTGAGAACATGGATAATGTACTTGAAATAGTTCTTGAGAAAACCATTAAACTAAATAATATTAAGAGTCGTATAATAAAACCGTACATGAATCCTAGTATTCAGTAGTTTTAATAATTTTTAATATCAAATGAAAATAAAAAAGACAGAATTAACAAAGACCGTATTTGTATCAAAAGAGATTATTCTTGACACAATCCCCAAATTTTTATTCACAGGAAGATCAAATGTAGGGAAATCGACCCTTATAAACAAATTGATCAGAAGAAAAAAAATGGCTAAAACAAGCTCCCGGCCAGGTAAAACTATAAGTATCAATTACTATCTCATTAATGATGAGTTCTATCTTGTTGATCTTCCGGGATATGGATATTCAAAAATCTCAAAATCAGATCAGGCAAGAGTTAACAAGTTGATGGATGCATTTTTTAATAAAACAAATAATATAAAACTTGTGTTTTCACTAATAGACTCAAGGCATGGCTATCTGAAATCAGATATGCAGGCATTATCTTCAATACTGGAAAAAAATTTAAGAATATTGACAATTTTTACTAAAAGTGATAAATTATCAAATTCAGTTTTAAAGAATCAATTAAAAAATCAGCAAACCACGTATGGTTTAAAAGTAATTCCATTTTCAGCTAAATATGAAAATTCAGAATTTGAAATTTTAGAAAGCATTGAAAAAGGATTAGAGGAGTAAACATGTACTTATTAAAAGATCTTCAAAAAATGAAAATGCCGGAGTTAAAAAAGATCGTAACAGAATTTAAGTTAAAAGAAGAAGATATTAAAGATAAAAACTCTCTTTTTTTTAAAATACTAAGTGCACAGGCAAGTGCAAACGGCAAGCTTTTCGCTGAAGGTGTTATTGATCTTCATTCGGATGGATACGGTTTTCTGAGATTTCAGGAATATTCATATCTTTCAAGCTCGGAAGATATTTACGTATCTCCTTCTCAGGTAAATAAATTTGATCTTCGAACCGGTGATACTATTTCAGGCTCTGTAAGGCCTCCTAAGGGTGGTGAAAAATATTTTGCTCTCCTGAGTGTTGAAGCTGTAAATTCAGAAGATCCTGATTATGTTTTGAAATACAGAAAGACTCGTAGATTTGAAAAGATGACACCTCTTTATCCTGATGAGAGGATCTCACTCGAAACTGCTCCGGATAATACAACCGGAAGAGTAATGGATCTTCTTACTCCGATCGGGAAAGGGCAGAGAGGACTTATTGTAGCAGCACCGAGAACAGGTAAAACTATGATCCTTCAGGCAATAGCGAAATCGATAGAAGTTAATCATCCTGATATACAACTTATCGTTCTCCTTATTGATGAGAGGCCTGAAGAAGTTACTGATATGGCGAGAAGTGTCAGTGGAGAAGTGATTTCATCTACTTTTGATGAAGTTCCGATGAGACATACTAAGGTTGCTGAAATAGTAATAGAAAAAGCAAAAAGGATGGTTGAAATGGGCAAGGATGTTGTTATCCTGCTTGATTCAATTACAAGGCTTGCAAGAGCTCACAACTCAATAACTCCTCCATCAGGAAAGGTTTTATCAGGTGGTGTTGATGCAAATGCCCTTACAAGGCCGAAAAAATTCTTTGGAGCCGCCAGAAATATTGAAGAGGGTGGCAGTTTGACAATTCTTGCAACTGCACTCGTTGATACCGGAAGCAGAATGGATGAGGTTATTTTTGAGGAATTCAAAGGCACCGGAAACATGGAGATCAATCTGGATAGAAGACTTGTTGACAAGAGAGTATTTCCTGCAATTGATATATTTAAATCAGGTACAAGAAAGGAAGAGCTGTTGATCGAACAGGAAGAGCTGAACAAGATCTGGATACTCAGAAAAGTACTTTCTCAAATGAGTGAAGTAGATGCGATGGAATTATTAATTGGAAAATTGAGTAAGACCAAGACCAATGCTGATTTTGTAAAAATGATGTCTCAGGGAATGTAATAAGGGAAAAAAGATGATTAAGAGCTTCAATGATCTTATATCCAATTCAAAGAAGAAAAACGGGATGGTCGTTGGTGTTCCTGTTCCTGAGAATCTGAATTCAATCCTGACAGTGATAAACGCTAAGCGTGACGGAATTGCTGATTTTATTTTAACCGGAAACGGATCAAATATCACACATATGATCTCAGAAAACGGGGGAGACCCTTCTGATTATGAAATTATCAATTGTCAGACAATTGAAGAGTCAGCAGAAAGGATAGTTGAATTGGCGAATCAGAAAGAAGTAAATGTAATACTAAAAGGATTTCTTCCCACAGCAAAGCTTATAAAACCGGTTCTTGACAAGGAAAAAGGACTTCGAACCGGTAATCTCCTTTCCGATGTACTTATCATGGAAGACCCTCTTGACTATAATAACGGATTTGTCGGCCTTACCGATGGAGGGATTGTTATATTGCCTGATGTCCAACAAAAAAAACAACTAATTGAGAATAGTGTCAGAGTATTTCATGAACTCGGGTATGAAAATCCCAGAGTTGGTATTATGGCAGCAGTTGAATCAGTAAAAGATTCGATGCCCGCAACTACGGATGCTGAAATTCTTACAAAAATGAATGCTGATGGAGAAATAACCGGTTGTAGTGTTTATGGGCCGCTTGCTTTTGATATAGCTGTTTCTGAAGAAGCTGCAGAAATGAAAGGTATAGAAAATCCGGTTGCCGGCAATGTTCAGATTATGGTGATGCCGAATATAGAGTCCGGGAATCTTCTTGGAAAGTGTTTTATGTTCTACATGAAGAAACAGGTTGCTCATGTTGTAATGGGTGCAAGGATCCCGATTCTGATACCATCAAGAAATGAAAACGAGATCGACAAAGTAAATTCAATTGCACTGGGCGTTACAATTGCTTAAAAAAATAGTATTCACACTCCTGATATTAAGTCTCTTTCTAAGTCCTGACAAAGAGGGGGATTTCCTTTTTAAAGTAAGAAAAAAAATCGACAGTATAAAACCCTTTAGAGTTAAATTCCTTAATCAGGTAGTTAATGACTCGGTATTGGAAATAGAAGAAAAAGGGGTGATGACGTTTCGTGATAAGGGGAAGATCAAGTGGGAATATCTGGAGCCGGATCATAAAATCTGGATATTATCAGATGACTCGTATGAATATTATGACATCGAAGATGAACAGGTGACAAGAGGGAAACTGACAAAGAAAACACAATTGTGGATATTTCAATTATTGTACACAAAAGAATTGATCGAGAATATTAATATAGATACTGAAGGAAGGCAGATACATTTTTTAAATAAAGAAGAAGGAGCAGATTTTAGAATATATTTATCTGAAAAATTACTTCCATCGAAAATTATACAAAAAGACCCGACTGGTGTTGAGATCGTCTATGTTTTTTCCGAATACAAAACCAATATAACTCTCCCTTCAGATTACTTTCAATTGAAAACAAAGGGTGAAGTTGATATTATCGAGCTTAAATGAAAACTTTCTTTTGTTAAAAAACGTAAAATGAAATTAGATGAGGATCAGTCCCTTATTAAAAAGATAGTAAAGGGAGATAAGAGGGCTTTTGAAAAATTGATGAAGAAATATAATAGAAGAATTTATAATTTTATATACAGGATGATACGTGATGAAGAATCCTCTATGGAATTAACTCAGGAATTCTTTATCAAGATCTATACAGTAATTTATAAATACAATTTTCAATATAAATTCTCTACATGGGCATATCGTATCTGTTATAACCAGGTCATTGATCATATTCGAAAGAATCAGGTGCAGATTGATTCACTGGATGCTAAAGATATCAAGCAAAAACAGATCCTTGATCACACCGGCACTCAATTGAAGGATGGCTACCACAATCTGGAGAAAGAAGAGATAAAAAGCATTGTATGGAAAGTTGTAGATACTATTCCCCTTAAATACCGTGAATTGATTTTGTTAAGATATTTGCAGGGCCTTAAATATGATGAGATTGCCGATTTTACAGGATTACCGGTTGGAACAGTAAAAAACAGAATTTTCAAAGCAAAAGAGATCTTAAAAATGGAGATGTTGAAAAATGAAATGTTTAAGCAATGAAAAAATAATCAGATACTTGGAAAAGTCTCTGAATAGTGTAGAGTATTCTCTCTCAAGAGATCATATTCTGTCCTGTGAAAAATGCAAGGATACTTTAAAGAATTTTGAAATACTTGAAAGTGCTCTTGAAAAACCTGAATTGAAAGATCCGCCAATTGAGATCGAAAAATATGTTATGGGAAAACTCTTTCCCGGATTTTCACATATTGCTTCACTTATTACTCTGATCGCTGCAAGCTTCATGTTGCTTATAGCAGGGATATATATATACTTTGATTTTGCAAATGATAGCATGATACAGGCATTTCAACTGACAAAAGACCAGGCGACTTCGGTTATTTCCAGTGCTGTTAAATTTGTATCGGTCATTTTTTCCGGGTTGTTTACAATTTTTAAAGCTATCAATACACTTCTCGAAGTTATTCTGAATGTAAGAATCGGTACAGAAGTTACCGGCCTTATATTTGCTTTCATCCTTATAATGATATCTTATCTTATCTACAACAAAGTTTTTTTGAAGATTAAAGATTCCAGGCAAAACTGATGATAAAAAGAACTTCAATTCTCTCAATTTTTCTTATACTAATATCTGTATCCGGATTTCCTGCTCAGATTGATGGGAAAGTGAAAGTTTATAATAAAGTTGTAGAAAATAATCTTGTATCTCTGGGGAAAAATATAATCATAAACGGAGATGTTGAAAAATCCCTCATAAAGATCGGCGGATCTCTAAAACTGAATGGAAATGTAAAAAAAGATGTTGTATGTATAAGTGCTAAAGTGGAATTAGGAGAAGATTGTACCATCGACGGGGATCTGATAGTGATCGGTGGTTCTCTTGAAGGGGAAAATAAAAATAATATTAAAGGTGACATTCATAATATAAATTTTTCATTTGAAAAAATAGATACGTCACTAACCTCTATTGTTTTTAATTCAAAAACAATTAATCTGCTTAAGACTCTTTTCTTAATACTATCATTGATCGTTTCATTGATAATTTTCGGTATAATTCCGGTAAAAGTAAAAAAAGCCGAGGAGCTTCTTTGTGATAATACTCTGCGGATCGGATCACTTGGAATATTATCTGTTCTGGCGTTTGTAATATTTTTTCTGATATCGGTTGTTTTGAGTTTTATGTATATTGGAATACCAATATTACTAGTCCTGTTGATATTGCTCATATGCATTCTTGTTTTCGGAAGAACTGTAATGTATTATTTTATAGGCCAGAAAATAATCACCAAGCTTAACCTGTCTATCTTCTCACCTGCTATATATATACTGATAGGAGTAATCATATATCTGATACTCAATTATATTCCTGTGGCCGGATTCATAATCCTTAAGGTCCTGACAGTTTTCGAGCTCGGAATAGGAGTTGGATTTATATTCAGAAAAAAGTTTAACCTTAAAAGTATCTCTGAATTTGTTGCTGATTACGGAAATGAATAATACTGAGATATCCCGGAAATATATAGCTGCCGGGATCTGTAAATGAAAAAAATAAAGATCTTATTACTCATCTTCTTTTTTTTGCTCCTGCTTTTTCTCCTTACAGATATTTATCTGCTATTGCTCAAACCTCTTGACACAGGACATATCGTTGAGAAACAATCCGGAGATATTATCCTTGTACTCGGAGGAGGGTTGAAAGCCGGGAACGAAATAGGGGTAAGTACAGCTGAACGCCTTGAACAGGCTCTTAATATATATAAAACAAAGAAAATGAAAATCCTTGTAAGTGACGGAAGCTTGTATAAAAAAAGCCCTGCAATAAATATGTTCAGAGATTTTCTTACAAAGCAAGGTGTTGCTTCAGAACATATTTTATTCGAGGGGAAAAGCCAGACTACATTCGAGAACTTTCTCTATACAAAAAGCATTATCAGAGAGGAAAATTCTGATGAAATTCTTGTATGCACTTCTCCATATCATCAGATGAGATCTGAAGTTATTATTGATCACATGAAACTGGATAACTATAAAGTAGTAAAAATGGACAGATCAGAAGTGTACCAGGCCGGTTCAGTTAAACAGAGATTAAGGAACCTCAGATTGGTAATAAGAGAGTACTTCGGTCTGGTGAAATTCAAAATATTTAAAAGATAACCAGCTCGATAACAGATTGACAATATACTGAAAATATTTTAAAATTAAAAAACTCAAACCTGATTTAAATTTTAATACTAAGATCAGGATTTCATAAGGAGAAACAAATGGATAATTTTCTATTATTTTTAATTGCTCCTGCGGCGGCTATTATTGCTCTGATTTTTGCTTTTGGTTTCTATAGAAACATCATGAAGCTGAGTGAAGGTACTGATAGAATGGTCGAGATTGCAGAGGCGGTTAGAAAAGGTGCACGGGCATACCTGAGACAACAATATAAAATAGTGTTTATATTTTTCGGGATTGCATTTATATTTCTTGGATTTTTATCATTCGGACTTGAAGTTCAGTCAAAATGGACTCCCTTCGCTTTTCTTACAGGTGGATTTTTCTCAGGGCTTGCCGGATTCATAGGGATGATAACTGCAACTCTTGCCTCAGCAAGAACAACAAATCAGGCAAGGGAATCACTTGATAAAGCTCTTAAAGTTGCATTCAGAAGTGGAGCTGTAATGGGACTGGTTGTAGTAGGTCTCGGATTGATCGATATCGCTTTATGGTTTATTGTCCTTCATTACTGGTTGGATAATTCTCTAATAGTAACAACAGTCACAATGCTCTCTTTTGGTATGGGTGCTTCTCTCCAGGCTCTTTTTGCAAGAGTCGGAGGCGGAATATTCACTAAAGCTGCAGATGTCGGTGCTGACCTTGTAGGTAAAGTTGAAGTCGGAATTCCGGAAGATGATCCGCGCAATCCTGCAACTATTGCTGATAATGTAGGTGATAATGTTGGTGATGTGGCCGGAATGGGCGCAGATCTATATGAATCATATGCAGGCTCAATACTTGCTTCAGCTGCACTTGGCGCATCGGCATTTCTTTCAATCAAGGCCAGCATGCAGATAAATGCAGTAATTCTGCCTATGGTTATTGCCGGAATAGGAATTATCGCATCAGTAATCGGGATATTTCTTGTAAGAACCAAAGAAGGTGCAACACAGAAACAGCTTTTGTCAGCACTGGGATTTGGAGTTAACTTTAGTTCAGTTTTGATCGTTATCGGATCATTCTTTGCTGTAAAAATGCTTCTTCCTGATTATCTTGGTATTTTCGGATCGATCGTTGTTGGGCTGATCGTGGGAATGATTGTCGGTAAGAGCGTTGAATATTATACTTCTGATGGATATAAGCCTACAATACGGATTGCCGAGCAGTCTAAAACAGGTGAAGCAACCTTAATCATAAGTGGGCTTGCATCTGGAATGATCTCTACCGCAATTCCGGTTATGACAATTGCAATTGGAATTATAGGAGCATTTGCTTTTGCAGGTGGTTTCGGAAATACAATACTTGGATTGTACGGGGTAGGAATTGCAGCCGTTGGTATGCTTTCTACACTTGGAATTACACTCGCAACCGATGCATATGGCCCAATTGCTGATAATGCAGGCGGAAATGCTGAAATGGCTGGATTAGACAAAGAAGTGAGAGATCGTACTGATGCTCTTGATTCACTTGGAAACACTACTGCAGCAACCGGAAAAGGATTTGCTATCGGTTCTGCTGCTTTAACAGCTCTTGCACTTCTTGCTGCATATATCGAAGAGATCAAAATGGGAATGAAACATATAATCAATCATGGTGGAGAGCTTCCTGAAAGGATAGTGACATCAATAAACAGTGTTGTTACTGAAGGAGCCACCAATATGATTGATAAGATAACCCATATCAATATTGATCAGTTCATGGAGATATTCAATGTAAATCTTATGAATCCCAAGGTTATTGTTGGTGTTTTTCTGGGATCTATGATGTCATTCGTATTTTCCGGACTTACAATGCAGGCCGTAGGAAGAGCAGCATCGGCTATGGTTGATGAGGTTCGAAGGCAATTCAGAGAAATTCCCGGCATTCTTGAAGGGAAAGCAACGCCTGATTATCAGAGATGTGTTCTGATCTCAACAAAGGGCGCCCAGAGAGAGATGATCCTCCCGTCAACATTGGCGATATTAACTCCGATAATCACAGGACTTATATTGGGAGTTTCAGGTGTTATGGGACTACTGGTAGGTGCACTTGGCTCAGGATTCATTCTTGCAATTTTCATGGCAAATGCCGGAGGTTCCTGGGATAATGCAAAAAAATATATCGAGAGGGGTAATCTTGGAGGCAAAGGTTCTCCTGCACATAAAGCTGCAGTAGTAGGGGATACGGTCGGAGATCCTCTTAAAGACACTTCAGGACCTTCATTAAACATTTTAATTAAACTAATGAGCATGATATCCATAGTTGTATCAGGATTGATTGTAGGTTATTCTTTACTGTAATATAATAAACCCGGAGGGATTGAACTCCTTCCGGGTTATAAACAGGAGATGGGATGAAGGGCTTAGAAAAAACTGATTTACCTTTAAAACTCTTTAAAAGAGGGAAAGTTCGTGATGTATACGAATCAGATAACAATCTCCTTATAGTTTCAACTGACCGCATATCAGCATTTGATTATATACTTCCCTCAATAATTCCTGATAAAGGAAAGGTTCTTAATCAGATCTCTTCTTTCTGGTTTGATCTCACCGGAGATAAATTCGCAAATCACATTGTAAGTTCGGAACCCGAAAATCTGCCTGAATTCTCACGGTTTTCTGAAAAGATAAGTGGTAGAGCAATACTGGGTAAAAAACTCCGTACTTTCCCGATTGAAGCAATTGTGAGGAATTATATTGTAGGTTCCGGATGGAAAAGCTATCAGAAGGAAGGAAATATTTGTGGAGTTGAGCTCCCTTCCGGTTTAAAGTTCGGTCAGAAGTTTTCAGATCCGATTTTTACGCCAACGACAAAAGAGGACAATGGTCACGATGAGAACATTACTTTTGAAGAGATGAAAAATCTGATAGGAAGTGACTATTCTGAAAAGGTCAAAAAGCTTTCCATTGACCTTTTTAACATGGCCTCCGGATTTGCTGCCTCAAAGGGGATTATAATTGCTGACACAAAGTTTGAATTCGGAATGAATGAAAATGGGGATATCATTATTATT
>JAOZUQ010000047.1:0-3043 GCA_029938635.1 Candidatus Aminicenantota bacterium | reverse complement strand
TTGATGAGATATTTACCCCGGATTCTTCAAGATTCTGGAAAGCGGATGATTATGAAGAGGGGTTGGAACCTCCTGCATATGACAAACAATTTGTGAGAAATTTTCTTCTCAATTCTGAATGGGATAGAAATTCTATCCCCCCAAACCTTCCTGGAGATGTAATTGACAAAACAAGGGAAAAATATCTTGAGATTTTCACAATACTAACAGGTCATACTTTATGAACTTTGATTGGAATTTGCTGGATATTATTTTTGTTGGAATTACATTCATATCAATTTTGATCGGAATATTAAGAGGTTTTATCAAGGAATTGCTGTCAATCATATTCCTTATTCTTGCTGTTGTATTGTCAATACTCTTTTACAAAGAAGCAGGGCTTATTTTTAACAATTTCATCAGTAATCCGGAAGTAGCAAATTTTACAGGTTTTATTGCTGTTTTCATTGGTACTCTTATTTCAGGTTCTCTTATTACTTTTTTTCTCAGAAAAGTAATTGTAATAGGGCCACTTAAATTTATTGACAGATTGTTAGGTGCTTTATTCGGATTTGTCCGCTCTGCATTAATATGCTCTATAATACTTTTCGGAATACTCGCATTCCCAGGTGACAAAAAACAAATTGTCAGTGATTCACAGTTTGCTCCGGAGGTTTATAAGGTGATAAAAGTTATTATGGGATATATTCCTGAAAATTTTAAGAAGAGTGTGAGTGTCTAATGATAAAAGATAAAAGAATTCTTGAACTTGTAGAAAGATTTGAAGATCTGACATTAAAAAAACAGATGAAAATACTTGCGCTTAAGGCTGCCAGTTCCAAATCTATATTCTTTAAAGAGATATTGAGAGAATTTGAGAAAACCCTCCTTCAGTCATATCTTGAAAAATATGATCACAATATATCAAAAATGTCATTGGGTATAAAAATCCACAGAAATACAATTCAAAAAAAAATGAAAATGTGGAATATTAAAGAAAAAAAGAGAAAACAGACGTAAAGCTTTAAAATATCGAGAAAACAACATAGTATTTACTTGTATAGTGCTCTAATCCTTGTTAAACAAATTTGACAAAACCCACATCAATTTTATATAATATCACTTAAAATTTCATTTGATAAAGGAGATAAAAAAATGGCAAAAGAAATTACTTTAGGGGAAGAAGCCAGGCAGGCTATACTGAGAGGAATTAATCAGTTGGCAAATACTGTTAAGGCTACTCTTGGACCCAGAGGAAGAAATATTGTATTAGAAAAAAAATTCGGTTCACCCACTATAACAAAAGATGGTGTAACTGTTGCGAAAGAGATCGATCTGAAAGACCCACTTGAAAATATGGGTGCACAAATGGTAAAGGAAGTTGCGTCAAAAACTTCTGATGTAGCAGGTGACGGAACTACAACTGCAACTGTTCTGGCTCAAAGCATTTATCAGGAAGGACTTAAGATGGTAGTTGCAGGAGCAAATCCTACTCTTATTAAAAGAGGAATTGATGCTGCTGTTAAGCTGATCGTTGAGGAAATTTCCAGAGTGAGCAAAGCAGTATCCGGAAAGATGATATCTCAGATCGGTTCAATTTCTGCAAATAATGATATGTCTATCGGTGATATTATTGCAGAAGCAATGGATAAAGTAGGAAAAGATGGAGTTATAACTGTAGAAGAGGGTAAATCACTCGACACAGTATTGGATTTTGTAGAAGGTATGCAGTTTGATAGAGGATTTCTTTCTCCTTATTTCGTAACTGATGCTGACAGGATGGAAGCTTCTCTTGAAGATCCTTTCATTTTGCTTCATGATAAAAAAATATCAAATCTCAGAGAAATGCTGCCTCTTCTTGAGCAAATTGCTAAATCAGGCAAACCTTTCCTTATAATAGCAGAGGATATTGATGGAGAAGCTCTCGCAACTCTTGTTTACAATAAGATCAGAGGAATGCTCAATGTAGTTGCTGTTAAAGCTCCGGGCTTCGGCGATAGAAGAAAAGCAATGCTTGAAGATATTGCAATTCTTACAGGTGGAAAAGTTATTTCTGAAGAAACCGGGCAGAAACTCGAAAATGTTACTATTGAAGATCTTGGTAATGCTAAAAAGATCACTGTTAATAAGGATGATACTGTAATTGTTGAGGGAAACGGTACAGAGGAAGATATAAAAGGAAGAATCAAACAGATCAGAGCACAGATAGAAGATACTACCTCTGAATATGACAAGGAAAAACTTCAGGAAAGGCTTGCGAAGCTTTCAGGTGGTGTTGCCGTGATCAGAGTTGGAGCTGCTACTGAAACTGAACTTAAAGAAAAGAAAGCCAGAGTTGAAGATGCAATGCATGCTACAAAAGCCGCAGTTGAAGAAGGGATTGTTTCCGGTGGTGGAATTGCACTGCTCAAAAGCTTGAACGTATTAAAGAAACTGAAGTATCAGGGAGATATGCAGTATGGGATAAACATTCTCCTCAAATCTTTACAGGCACCTATCAAGCAGATCGCAGATAATGCCGGTGTGGAATCTTCAACAATAATCGAAAAAGTTAAGAGATCAAAGAATCCTAATCTCGGATATGATGCTCTTAATGAAAAGTTTGTTGATATGCTGGCTGCAGGGATCATAGATCCTGCAAAAGTTGTTAAAACAGCATTACAGAATGCGGCATCAGTTGCAGGCCTTCTCCTTACTACCGAAGGTCTCATTTCCGATGTCCCTGAAGATGGTGGAGCTCCGATGATGCCTCCTGGTGGTGGAATGGGTGGTATGGGCGGAATGATGTAAATAATTTTCAAAAAATATAGAAGGCTCTGTTCATTGAACAGGGCCTTTTTTTTTGGCTTAAAATATTCTTGACAGAAGTCAAATATTGGGTATAATTAGAATCGGACTGGGAAGTCGTCCAATTGGCAGGACATATGCCTCTGGAGCATAGGATTGGGGTTCGAGTCCCTGCTTCCCAGCCATTCTTAAGGGCCCTATCGTCTAGGGGTTAGGACGGGTGATTCTCAGTCATCAAACCGGGGTTCGATTCCCCGTAGGGCTAATCTTTTTTAAA
>JAOZUQ010000046.1 GCA_029938635.1 Candidatus Aminicenantota bacterium | reverse complement strand
GAAATATCGTTAAAAAAAGATTCCTCATAAAACTTGGCTATCTCCCAGACACTTTTATTCTCTCTCTTTGCCCCCTCCAGCATTTTATCTTCACCTTCATCAGCATCACTTGTCAGATGGCCTACATCGGTGACATTCATAACATGATCAAGTTGGATCCCGTTCAATAGGATTACACGTCGAAGAAGATCATTGAAAATATAAGTGCGGAGATTGCCTATATGAGCAAAATTATAAACTGTCGGGCCGCATGAATACATCCCGGCCTTACCTTCTACCATTGTTTCGAATTCTTCTTTTTTCTGTGTAAGTGTATTATAAAATCTTAGTTTCATTCTTGAGATCCTCAATATAAATTTATCAGAAGAATTATATATTAATCACTCTTCTATTTCAATTTCACTTTTTTATAAAAAAAAAAAATAATGAGATATAACTCTTTTTATTATATATATTTAATATAAAATGATTTTACAAAAGAAATTTATTATTAACAGTATAAAAAAGAATACAAATATGATATTTTTTAAAAAGGAGAAAATATGAAAAAAAAATTAATGATTTTACTGATCGCTACATTATTCGTAGCAATGATCTTTACCACAGGATGTGCTAAGAAGTTCGATATCACAGGAACATGGACTCTTACCTACAATTGGATTGCGGCTTCTAACGTATCAAACACAAGTTCAACAGTAAGTGCCATACAAGGCTCTGCTGCTGCCGGTTCAGACATAATTATTTTTTCAGGGGATAAAAAGAGCGGTACATTCTCAATCCCGGCTGATAATTATACAGGGACTTATACTGTGGACGGAAAAAGTGTACGTTGGGTATTCACTGGCGGAACAACTTACACAGGTACTTCAACAGATGACAATACCATGAGCGGTACTATGACAAGTAGTTATTTAAATGGTAATTGGTCAGCAATAAGGTAGTTAAATTACAAAAAAAGGGAGGAAATTAATTCCTCCCTTTTTAATTTCAAAACAAAAATCTTATTGTAAATTTTAAACCAGTCATTAGATTCCAAAAAGTTAATAACTCCTTGAATTTTATTTTTATTTTAAATAAAATATAACTTATATTTTCGAGGGGGTTTTTATGAAAAATCTTTTTTCAATTGTACTTCTGATAATTTTTGGATTACTCGCATATAATCATTTCACAAAAACTTATACTGATGATGAACAATATCTTATAGATGTAAAGGCGGAGTTTAAAGATGCACAAAAAGAAATGAAACAATCGGAAAGAGCAGCAGCAACATCAGGTGTCGATGCTACCAGCAGCTATGAACATGGACTGGAAATTATAAGGGATATCAGGAAAGAACTACTTGAATATCTTGAAATTCTAAAAGATGAGGTCATCGTAAGCAAAACATCAAGGCTGTTGAGGGAGATAAATGAATTTCTTACTCCTCTGGGTTATCCTCCGGAACCGCTATAGAATAACTTCTTCAGCACCTTTAAAGATCTTACACAATTCTCGACATTATGTACTCTTAAAATTGACGCTCCGTTCATTACACTTATCAAATCTGCTGTTATAGTTTCTACTTCTCTTTCAAACGGTTCCTTAATACCGCTAATGGTTCCAAGAAAAGTCTTTTTCGACAAACCTACCATAACAGGTAGATTCAGATTTGTGAATTCATGAAGATTTTTGATAATTGCAATATTATCCTCAAATCTTTTCCCGAAACCGATCCCTGGATCAATTATCATTTTTTCTGTTTTTATCCCTTTAGAAATCGCGAACTCTATCCTTTCATTAAAATATTCTATAATTTCCCCGACCACATCAAGATAAAAAGGATCTTTCTGCATATCGGATGGGGTCCCTTTAATATGCATTAAAATAACAGGAACATTCAGACTTGCAACAACTTCCGCCATACCAGTAGAATATGAGAGAGCGGATATATCATTTATAATATCTGCGCCTCCCTCTTTTACAGCCATTTCAGCAACCTGATCCTTATAAGTGTCTATTGAGACAATAGTATCAAATTCTCTTTTGATCTTTTCAATAACCGGCAATACCCTGTCTATTTCCTCATTTTCATTAATCTTTACAGCACCGGGCCTGGTACTCTCCCCGCCCACATCGATTATTGAGGCTCCGGCTTTTATCATTATCTCTGCATGAGAAACAGCAGAATCAAATTGAGTGAACCTGCCCCCGTCAGAAAATGAATCAGGAGTCAGGTTAAGAATTCCCATCACAACAGGATCCTCAAGTTCCCGAAAATCTTTATCCAGATATAATTTCATTGTAAACTTATTTTTTCAATATTCTCTCGTTCTATCCATCCTGCAATCTCAGTTGAAGCTGTGATCTGTACCCAATCCCTGTGTTCATCAATTATCCTTATGGTAACACCGGGGTTTATTTCAAAAAGTATTGTATTTTCTTCTCCCGGGCCACTTCGCAATTGTGAATTCGGAGCAACAATGACTGCGTATTTATTATTATAGAAATTGTTGACCCTGTGAATATGATAAAAGGAAAAGAATAACAAAAGGATAAATGAAATCAAAATACCGTAAATATAAATTTTTGACCTTCCTGAACGAACCAGTTTAAATGTGAAAAATGAAAAGATGAATAGTATTATTAAAATTAAAACGGAGAGAACATTTATTGTAAGAAAGGATTCAAATCTAATTAAAGTTTTAGTAAGAAAATCCGACTCGGGTAAATTCACTCTATTATCAAGTAGTCCATCTATTATCCGGAGATTTTGCTCAATAGATTTGTCAAAAGGATTGAGCCTTTCAGCTTTCAAATAATTGATCTTTGATCTTACGATATCTCCAGTTTTAAAATAAGAATTTCCAATGTTATAAAAGAGTTTCCAGCTGCCGGTATTCTCAGCAATCTCCAGATAAACTTCAAGAGCTTTCTGATACTCTCCATTCTCATAATATTCATTCCCGACTGCAAATCTCGAATTTATTCCGGTTGGAAATATAAATGAGATCATAATGATTATCAGGGTAAGGACAACGATAACTTTTTTCATTTTAGTTTCAGATCTATCCTCTTTATTAAATTTTTAAGTTCAGTGATCTCGATCCTGAACTGTGAAAATGTCTTTATTGTTGAAGGAGAGAATCTGGAGAGC
This sequence comes from Candidatus Aminicenantota bacterium, assembly GCA_029938635.1. Lineage (GTDB taxonomy): Bacteria > Acidobacteriota > Aminicenantia > UBA2199 > UBA2199 > UBA647. The sequence goes on along the minus strand of JAOZUQ010000046.1, from coordinate 21,155 downwards.
TCACTCTCTGTTCTTATTCTCAGAAATTCTTCTGTATCATTTTTGCTGATACCCGAGGAATAAAAGAGGTTCTCTATCCTGTTGTTATTAATTTCCGACCTTCTCATACCGGTCTTTACTTCAAGATATCCTTCAATAATCTGGAATACATCCCCATATTCTTTAAGGTTATCCAGTTTTTTTAATAATGATTGAACAACTCTCTTTTTTATATATTTTTTATTTCCCAGAATATGAGATTTAATAAAATATTCGTAAATCGGGAAAGATAAACTAACCATAAAAACCAAAAATAAAACAATTCTGAATAAAACTGATTTATATATAAATCTCTTCTGATCCTTTATTGTACCTTTTTTTATAAAATCTATATCCGATCCAATTTTTGAAATCCCTCCCGATACAGGATTAATATCTGACAGATACTCTTCTCTATTACCGGTTACATTAATACTCAATTCCCTACTCTTACTGATCTTTATTTCAGATTCAAGAGGATCATAATATTTAAATTCAAGAGAAGGTATTATAACAACACCTGGTTCTTTAAAAGAAACAGGGACTTCAGTTATAACATTTCCAAAAATCCCATTATCCTTAAAGCTTGTTTTTCTGGTAATTTTTGAGGGAAATACCTTAAAAAATTTTCCATTTTTAAATTCCGGAATTTTTAGCATTTTAATATTTCCGAAACCCCTAACTTCAACCGTGATTGTTAAAAGTTCATTTATATCAATTGAATTTTTGTCAGACTTTGCAGTAATGTTCAATCTCCCAACCGGAAGATTTATTGAATTTCCAGATAGATTCTCAGCACTTATTCTGATACTGTTTGTGGATCTGGTTATCTTTCTGGGAGTAGAAAAAAACGAAAATGAATTATCTGACAGTGACAATTCGAATCTTACTGAAGGGATTAAGAGTTCACCCTCTTTTGAAGGGAAAAGTGCAGCTTTCCGGATCTCGTAGACCTGATAATTCTTCCCGTCTATTACTTCACTGGCACCGTCAATAGATTTACTTACAGGGTACCATTCCTGCCAGAAACCTGGAAAAGATTGTCCGGAAATCAGATTTACCGACTCAATTCTATTTCGTGAATACAGAAGTATTCTATATATTAATTGTTCACCTACCAGGGCCAGCTTCTTTGATATCTTTGCCCTTAATTTCACATCAATTTCCTGTGGAGCTGATCGGAATGATTTAAAAGGTGAAAGATCTTCATCAAGATCAAACATAGATCTCCTGTTGTTTTTGGGAGCAATTTTCTTAATATTTCCCTTAACAACAACTATCTTAAACCCCTGTGTTTTAAATATATTATTATTATGTACATATTTTAAAGGGGGTATAACAAGCGCTCCTTCTTTAAGGGGAGCAAGATAATATAAAAAGTTAACATACGACGATGATACCCCGTTAATGAACCTGAATTCCGAGCTTCTGGAAGTCTGGATAACATTAAAATCTCCAATTTCTGACAGATCGGGCTGAACAGGATTTTGGATACCCTTAAAAGTTATTGTATAAATGAGATAGTCTTCCAGACCAATCATCTCTGCATCTACAGAGGCTGTAAATTCAACATCTGCGCTATCCAGAGGAATAATAGAAATTAAAAAAAACAGAATAGCTAAATACTTTTTCAACAGGCTACCAGTCCTTTACCTTCTTTGAATTACCTGTCTTTCTCTTAATTTTTTTCATCTGCTCCTTTTCCTTCTGGTTCAGATAATTCATAATATTCTTATATTTTTCATTCTTATTTTTATTCTGCTTCTGCTCATCCTTGTCTTTATCATCCTTGTTTTTATCCTGCTCCTTTATTTTTTTCAATGTAAGTTCGAAATTTTTTTTTGCATTTATATCTTCAGGGTCAAGGATAATACTTTTTTTGTAATTTTCGAGAGCCTCCTTGAACTTATTAAGTCTGAAGTAAGTATTTCCTAAATTATAGAAAAAATCAGAACCGGAAATACCTCTCTTTTCAGGATCTATCTTTGAGAATTCTTCAAGAGCTTCCTGATATTTATTGAGATTAAATAAAGCTGAAGCCGTATTACTCTTTAATTCAGGAGAGGATGGCTTGATCCCTTTCGCAGACAAGAATTTCTCCAGAGCCTTATTGTAGAGCTTTTCTTCATATGCTTTTATCCCCTCACTATTTTTTTTTGAAACCGGTTCAAACCAGTGCCAGTTTAGAAAAATCATGGCACATAACAAAATTGTCAGCTTCTTTTCCATTTTATTTTTTTCTCTATAAGAAGTAACTCAATTAACAACAATATTATACCAATTGAAAGCGGATAGTGAAACCTTTCTATTTTGACAGATCTGACTTTCTTACGGAGAACTGATCTTTCAAAGGTCTTTAAATTATTTAATAAAATTTCCATTCCTGCAGAGTCTGTCAATCTAAAATACTGTCCACCTGTCTCGGATGCGATCTTCCTTAAAACAACTTCATTTAATTTTGTTCTGACCATATTTCCTTCGTTATCCTTTTTCCAGCCCTTCATATTCCCTGATTCATCTTTTAAGGGAATTGGTGCTCCGGAAGGTATGCCGATTCCTATCGGAAATACTATTAGTTTTTCAGATTTTATTTCCTTTAGTATATCTTCCCATCTCCCCTCCTGATCTTCACCATCAGTGATCAAAAAAATGATCTTATTGTTATTTGAGGATATGCGTCCTGCTTTAAGTGCAAGATTTAAGGCTTCATAAAAATCTGTACCCTGTTCTTCTGGAGGACTTATTTCTGTTGCTTCAGTCAATAATTTCATTGCTTCATAATCTATTGTAAGCGGACATTGTACGTGAGCAGTTCCTGAAAATTTTATAAGTCCGACATAATCAGTCTCAAGATTATCAACGATAGTATTGATTAGATTCTTTGCAACAACAAACCTGTCCGGTTTAATATCCTCTGCATTCATTGAAAAAGATGTATCAAGCAAAAAGATCATTTCAATACCTTTAATATTTAAGTTTTCAAATTTCTCCCCCCATCTGGGTCCGGCTAATGCAGCAACAAAAAAAATAACTGCAAATACTATCAGAAGTGATTTCATTAAGGGGACTTCTCTTCCACTACGTTTACCTAATTTATTAAAGGATTTTTCGGACATAAATCCAGCCAGGATCTCACGTTTTCTCTTGAAATTGATCAACATTAGCGTTATCAAAGGGATCAACAACAAAAAAAGAAAAAAATATGACGGGTTTGAAAAACTCATTATTTCTCCAAATTTTCTTACCGAACTTAATAATTGTTGAAATTATAACAGAATAGAAATTTTTCTCATAACATTACCATTCGCCGCAAAACCGCATCAGCATTGCGTTTTCAGAATTTATCTTTTATATAGGGAGTATCCACTATATAAAAATGTGCATATTAAATAAATACTGATTAATAGCGGATATCCATGATTTAATTTATAAATTTTCCACAAAATTCCATTAAAATACTGAAGATATTTACAATAAAAATTTTATTTGCAAAATTTAATAGAATAAATTTTGATAAAATTATAGAATATATTTGTATTTATGAGAGCATGGACATTTTTATTATTATCACTCAGCGTTATCCCTCTGTCTTTTTCACAGGAATTAAATTTCCGGAACTTTGACATTGAACACGGACTAGTCCAAACCCAGATATCATCCATTCTTGAGGATTCAAAGGGATTCATCTGGATTGGAACTTACGGAGGTGGATTATCAAGATTTAACGGCCGGAAATTTGAAACTTTCGACAGGACCAGAGGCCTTACCAGTGAAAGAGTATTTTCTATTTATGAAGATAATGACAATATTCTGTGGATTGGTACGTATAATGGAGTTTATAAATTTGATGGAAGCAAGTTTGAACAGATGAATCCGGACATCGGTTTCCCCAAAGGTCAGGTATGGGATATCATTGGTGGAGAAAACGGGGAAATTTTTTTCACTGATACGAGGGGTGGAGTAATTCACTATAGAAACGGTAAAATAGAAGTGAATCCTGAATTTTCCAGCCTTTCTGATAAATTTATTATTACAATTTTCCGGGAAAAGAACGGCACGTTATGGATAGGCGGCAAAGATGGACTCATGCGATATTACAAAAATAATATGGAACAGATTCCAATAAGTGTTGCACCGGAAAAATTTCAAGTCTCAATTGTTTTTAAAGACACAGCAAAAAGATTATGGGTCGGCTCACAAAATGGATTATTTTTTAGACAAAACAATCAATGGCAATCCCTGTCAATTGCTGACGGATTGCCGTCCGGTTCTATCTGGAAAATTCACGAATCTTCCGACGGACAATTAAGAGTTGGTACAAAAGAGGGCCTTGCAATTTATGATGGCAATAAGTTCAAGACCATTACAACAAATGAGGGATTAATAAACAACTATGTTACTGCTATTGAAGAGGACCTGGAAAACAATTTATGGATTGGAACGGATGGAGGCCTTTCAAAACAATTAAAATGGTTCCCTTTTGAAAGCTATTCCATGAAATCAGGACTTAAAAATAATAATGTATGGTCCTTTTTTGAAGATCAGGATAAAAATGTTCTTTTATCAACAGATAAAGGGATTGATATAATTTCAGCAGATTCCGGGAAGGTTTTAAAAAAATCGCTTCCTTATTCTTCTCTTACTTTTTATCCGATGTTCATGGACAATACCGGTTTTATATGGCTATGTAATAATAATTCAATTCTGCAAATAAAGAATGAAAAGATAATCAGGGAATACAAAGTTTGGGAAAATGAGTTCTCTTTTTTCAATGATATCTACCAGGATAGTTCGGATAGAATATGGTTCGTAACTGACTCGGCAAATATTATTATGTTTGATAAAGAAAAATTCACTCAATTTTCTGACGATATTTTCCTGAATTTTGATTCCCTTATATGCATTACAGAGGATAATAAAAAGAACATCTGGTTTGGTGGTGAAGGTGGTATGTTTTATTATAATGGTACAGAATTCAAAAAACACCCCGGGTTTAAAGAACTGGAGAATTTTTCTATTTCAGAGATCTTGAAAGATATAAAGGGCCGATTCTGGATCGGGACATATTCAAGCGGGATATTCCTGGCCGATCCCACAAATATAAAACCAATAATCAGCAGATATGAGTACCCATCAAGTCTTCCTGAAAAAAATATATTATCGATGATTTTTGATAATGCAGGTGATCTCTGGGCAGGAACAAATGTTGGATTCTTCAGGATCAACCTAAATAACTACAACTTCAATGAAAATGACAAATATCTTTATTTTTCAGGAAATGTCGGCATGAAAGGATTAAAATGCAATGAGAAATCTATTTTCAAGGACAGCTCAGGAAATATCTGGATGGGAACACAAAAAGGATCAATAGTTTTTAATCCCGAGAGTATTGGAAAATCATTTCGGACTCCGATCGTACATATAACAGATATAAAGCTTTTTCAGGGAGACAGAGAAATTAATGAATATTGTGAAGGATTCAATACTGAAACAAATCTACCTCAAAAACTCATATTACCTCACAATCGGAATCATCTCTCATTCAGATTTATTGGCATTACTTCAGCCATTGCTGAAAAAGTTAAATACAGATGGAAATTAGAACCGGTTGATTCGAATTGGTCATCCCCATCAAGTCAGGAGCAGATCAATTATTCAAATCTTTCCTCAGGGAAATACATATTTTCTGTAAAATGCTCTACCGGTTTCCAAAGCTGGGATGTTCCTGCTGCATCTTTCAGATTCATGATAACATCTCCATTCTGGAGATCAAATTTTTTCATTTATTTTTTAGTATTCATACTCCTGTTTATCCTGTTTATTATCTATTATTATAAATCCACCGGAATAAAAAGAAGGGAAGGCGACCTACAGGAGAAATTTAGGAAAAGAACTGAGGAACTTGTAATAGAGAAAAACAAAGTAGAGATGATAAATCAGGAACTTGAAGAAAGAGTAATTGAACGGACCAACGAATTGGAACAAAAAAATATGGAATTGGTTCAGGCTCAGAAACTTGAAATAATAGGATCACTTGCCGGAGGAGTTGCACATGACCTTAATAATATTCTTTCCGGAGTTGTTTCCTATCCTGATCTGCTATTGAAAAATATCCCCGAGGACAGCCCCCATAGAAAATATGTAGAAATAATAAAGAGCTCAGGTGAAAAAGCTGCAGAGATGGTACAAGACCTTCTTACTTTGACCAGGAAAGGTGTAATTAACAAAGAACCAATATCAATTAATGAGATCATTAAAGATTTTTTAAATAGTCCTGTATTTATGAAACTGAAGAAATATCATCCTAACATTTCATATGTTACTGATCTTTCTACAGAAAAAACATCCATTTTCGGATCATCAATTCATATTACCAAAACTATAATGAATCTCATCATTAATGCATCTGAAGCACTCCCCATCGATGGAGCAATTGAAATATCCACAAGCAGGTGTTTTCTTGATGAGCCTTTAAAAGGGTATGACAGGATAAACGAAGGTGACTATATTAAATTGGTTATCAAAGATAATGGTATAGGTATTGACAAGGAAGATCTGGGGAATATATTTGAACCTTTTTTCAGTAAAAAAAGGATGGGTAAAAGTGGAACCGGCCTAGGCATGACAGTAGTGCTTTGGACTGTGAAAGATCATTACGGTTATCTCATTGTTAATAGTTTTAAAGGAAAAGGAACCGAGTTTCAATTATATTTCCCTGCTGCCATCTATGATCTTGAAGATGATAAGGTAGCAGAAGAGCCTGACATCGACACAAAACATATCGGCAGCGGAGAACATATCCTGATCATTGAAGATGATGATAATAACCGCCAACTTGCTGAAGAGATATTATCTGAATGTAATTTCAGAGTGTCATCGGTATCAAGCGGAGAAGAAGCTGTAGTGTTTGTTCAGAAAGAGAAAGTAGATCTTCTGATACTTGATATGATCATGGGAGGGATTGATGGCCTTCAAACCTATATTGAAATATTAATGCGAAAAGGAGAACAGAAAGCCATCATAACAAGTGGATATTCAGACAATGAAAATGTAAAAGAGACCCTTAAGTTAGGAGCAGGATCATATATTAAAAAACCCTATCTGAAAATGCAATTAATAAAAGCTGTTGTAGCTGAATTAAGAAAGATTTAACTTTGCCGGGTATATTATTCCGGAGACATCAAATATTGACAGTATTGGTGATTAATGTTAGAATCAGCATTACTTTGGAGGAAATAATGAAAAAAGACATTCACCCTAAATATGAGGAATGTACAGTAACTTGTGCATGTGGGAATTCCTTTAAAACAAGGGCTACTCAAGCTGCAATTGATATAGAGATCTGCTCTTCCTGCCACCCTTTTTATACAGGACAGCAGAAATATGTTGACACTGAAGGAAGAATAGAAAAATTCAAGAAGAAATATGGATATAAAGAGCAGTGAAAAGTTTTTCTCTTATCTCGAAAATCTACACAATAAATATTCTGAATTAAGTACGCAATTATCAGATCCGGATGTCACAAATGACAGGAAAAAGTTTGCATCACTTTCGAAAGAATTATCAAATCTGAGCCCCCTTGAGGATAATTACCAAAAATATTTTTTACTAAAAAAGCAACTTGAGGAATCTTTAGATATCCTCAGCAATACTGATGATCCTGAGATGAAAGGGCTTGCTGAAGAGGATATCGAAAATCTTGAAACAGAGATGATAGTTATTGAGAATGATATAAAACTTCTGATGGTCTCTGATATAAGCGAAGACAAGAGAAATGTATTTCTGGAAATAAGGGCAGGTGCAGGTGGAAATGAAGCCTCACTATTCGCATCAGACCTCCTTCGGATGTATTCCAGAATATCTGAACGAAAAGGGTGGAAGCATGAGATAATTTCCACAAATTATTCCGGTATTGGCGGTATTAAAGAGATCACTACGTACATTAAGGGATCGAATGTAAATAAGTATCTTAAATTTGAAAGCGGTGTTCACAGGGTGCAAAGGGTCCCACAGACTGAATCAAGTGGAAGAATACATACTTCAACAGTAACTGTCGCTGTCCTTCCGGAAGTTGATGATGTAGAGATTGAGATCAACGCTAAGGATATCAGGATAGATACATACAGGGCTTCCGGAGCAGGTGGGCAACATGTAAACAAGACCGAATCAGCTATCAGAATAACCCATGCCCCATCAGGGATAGTCGTATCCTGCCAGGATGAGTCATCTCAGCATAAGAACAAAGATAAAGCAATGAAAGTTCTTAAATCACGTCTTTATGATTTTGAGCATGAGAAACAACAGGATGACATTGAAAACGACAGGAGATCACAGGTAGGCAAAGGAGACAGATCTGAAAAGATCCGTACATATAATTTTCCGCAAAACAGAGTTACTGATCATAGAATAACCGGGAAGAACTATGGAATCGAATCGACAATGGACGGAAACCTGGAAAAGCTTATTAAAGACCTTGAAGAAATGAACTCAAAGAAACTGCTGGAAGAGAGATTTAAAGAAATAGCCGGTTAGTGAAACTTTCCAACATTTATAAAGAGGCACTAAAGAAATATCCCATTGATCCGGCTGACCTACTGATCATAATTAATTACATATTAGGTTTATCAAAGGAAGAATTCTGGACCCATGGTAGTTCCCTGGTGGTCAGTGAAGAAGATATAAAAAAAATCAATGAATACATTGGAAGACTGGTAGAGAATGAACCTATATCTTACTTAACAGGGGAAAAAGAATTTTATTCCGAAAACTTCTTTGTGAATAAAGCAGTACTGATCCCGAGGCCGGAAACCGAATTACTTCTTGAAATACTTTTGGAAGAATCTGACAGATCATCAAATATACTTGAGATTGGCCCGGGAAGTGGCATAATTTCGATTCTTGCTGCTAAAATAAAAAATGCCAGGATAACTTCAGTAGAAATAGATAAAGACGCTCTTAGTGTATTTAAGAGAAACATACAGCTTCATAATGTCACTCATCTGATCACTCCTATTTATGCTGATCTTTTCCCCCCTGAGAAAAAAGAATTTAATATTATTGTTTCAAATCCCCCGTATTTATCAGAAATTGCTATGAGATCTATTGACCCAGGTGTTCGTGATCATGAACCTGTAACAGCTCTTCTTGGAGGAGAAAAAGGATACGAGATTATTGAAAGAATAATAAACAGATCGCCATTTCACCTCACTGACGGAGGTATGATACTACTTGAGATCGGATATGATCAGAGAGATATTGTCAAGAATATCCTTGAGAAAAGGGGATTTTGGAATATCAGGTTCTATGATGACCTTAATGGCATTTCGAGAGTAGTGAAAGCTATAATATAAAAGTCCCTTGTGAAAATATATTTATTTTTATATATAATAAGTTTAAGATAAATCGTAAAAGGTGGTTAAAATGGATTTTACAAAAAAAAAGAAAGGATATAAACCAAACATAATAGAAGAAGTAAACTCTTCAGCAAATGTCAGTTCGGAATCATTTCTGGGTAAAACAATTAAAATAAAAGGAAATATTACCTCTGAAGATTCTATAATAATTGAAGGCAAAGTAAATGGCAGTATCCAATCAAAAAATACAATAACTATCGGAAAATCCGGTAATACTACAGGAAAGATCGAAGCAGAATTTATCAATATCATTGGGAAAGCAAAAGGAGATATCTTCAGCGGCAAAAAATTGAAAATTTATAGCACAGCAAAATTTGAAGGGAATATTAATTCTGAAAATGTTGTAATTGAAGAAGGGGGCATATTCAACGGGAACATGAATATGTCAGAAAAAAAAAGTAAATAATATCTCATAAGCTATTAAATTTCCTGATCAATAAAGTCCTTTAATCTTTAAATTTTTTAGATTCAAAATCCCGGAATTGATTACTTTTTCCTGTTCTGTATGTATTTGAATACTCCCTTTATAGAATCCCCGGATTTGTGATCTGGACAATAGATTTATTCTTTTTATATTGAGAAGATCCCTGAATTCATTGAAGATATCTCTCATTTTCCCTGCCAGCTTTCTGATATCCCTGTCACTCATTTCAAGATTAAACACATCACAATATGGTGGCAGCAGGAAAAACTCCCTGTATTTTAGTTCTCTTACCATATACTGAACTTCATCATTTATATTTTTCATAGAATAGTGAAAATGAAAAACCGAATAAACATCAATTTTCCCTTCCGGGGAAAGAGTTTCTCTAAGACCTTTTATGAATGAGAATATCTGTTCTCCTCCTTTATAATTATTAAGATCAAAAAATGACTCAGGTTTAAGAAATACAATAGAATCAAATGAATTTTCAGGAATACTATTTACTTCTGAAGGAGTTAAAATAACAATATTTTTTTCTCCTGTTTCCGGCCTTTTCAGAATAGCTTCATAGTCATTCGGGAGCTTAGTTTCAAATGATATCACTGATGTTTCACCTGCCCTGTCAACCAATTTTTTTTTCAATGACCTGACACTGATATCCTCTATAATCTTCAATTCTGAACTGCATTTTTCGCAAGTTTCCGGTTTTTCATGAGTATAACTACAGGACATGCAGTTAATACTGTTATCAGATGATATTGTGATCGATCCTCCGCATAATGGACACTTAAAAATAGTTTTACACTCCCCGCAGAATAAAAATCTCAGAGAACCCTTTTTGCTTACTATTACAAGTACCCTGTCCCCCTTGATAAAATTATTTATTATAGTATCTGTTACCTGATCAGGTGGTATCCTTGTGCCTGGACTCAATTTTTTTACTAAAACAGGCAGGACCTCATCCTTTCTCTCATCCATAATATTCAACGATTCTCTGTGATAATATTGAAAAGAAGTAGGACAACTATTCCCTTCTATAAGATCGACACCCATAATTCCAGCCTTAATCCTGGCTGCTTTTCTCAGATCAATTCCTGAAGAAATGTTCTTATCATAAAAAAATGAACCTGGTTTTTCAATTATTACAGGACCCGGTCGCTTTATGGGAAGAAACAATGCTGATTCTCCTCCTCCTATGAATACAGGACTATTTCCCCTTGCTAATTTCCATACCCTTTCTCTTTCCCCTGTCTTAATACGTGAATTATATATCTGAAGATCACATATTCCACTTTTATATCTCTCCATACTGAGATTGTTGGGAAGAAGAATCAGTGGTGTCCTTCCTGCATCTTTTTCTTTCAACCAGATTTTTTTATAAAAGTCATTCCTGTAATAATTCAAATAGATCAAATGGCCAGGTACACTTTCATCAACAATTCGGTCTTCAATTTCATTCTGCGATTCCGGTATTTCATTTCCTTTAATTTTATAATAAAATTCTACCGGTCCACTCTTACTGATCTTCTCAAGCTCTTTGATTGATCTTTTATAAAAAGGGAGTTCCCCATCATCAGAATTGAAATATACATTCGTTAATGATCTCATTCCCGGCGATAGAGAAGCATCAAGTATCTTACCGGTGGAAATCATAAAAGCTCTGGAAATTTCATTAACAAATCTTAAATGTTTTTCATCAGGAATATAATCATCTTTAATAATTCCCAGGATATATTTAACACGTCCCTTATAATCTGACCTTTTATTAACGATCCACCCTGTGGTTACTCTGTTCCATACGGGTACAATAACCCTTATCCCTCCTTTAATGGAGTCAGGATCCCCTATCCACTCATATGAGAAATTTGCGGTTGTATTCAGGGAAAGTGCAACTTCAACTCTCAACGACTTCATCTCCCTTTACTATTGCCATTACCTTTTCCATATCTCTCCACATCTCCCACTTAACACGGGAAATCTCTTCTCTATCTTTTTTGTGAAGTATAAAGGCAGGGTGATAAGTCGGAATTACAGGTATACCCATAAATTTGAATAGCTGGCCCCTAACTTTGGATATCGGATGGTTAGTGTTAAGAAGATTATTCAAAGCTACTTTCCCCAGACATACAATAACCTTAGGTTCAAGGATCTTTATCTGATCTTCCAGAAAAGGTATGCAGGACTCTACTTCATCTTTTTGTGGATCCCTGTTGTTCGGAGGGCGGCACTTTACGATATTACTTATAAAAACAGTTTCTCTCGAATAACCCATTTTATCAATGATCTTTTCAAGTAATTGTCCCGCTTTACCTATAAAAGGCCTTCCGAATTTATCCTCAGTCTCACCCGGGCCTTCTCCAACAAATATAATCTCCGGTGAGATGTTACCTTCTCCGGGAACATAATTGGTTTTGGTTTTATGAAGCTGGCATTTCGTACAGGCAAGGATTCTCCTTGTTAATTCACGTAATTCTGATGCCGGCTCCGGGTTTCTCCTCTCAACAAAATCTGCACCAATTTCTTTATAGAATTTTAGTATATCAGTAATTTCCGTCATTTAAATATCACTTATTCAGATTTAAATTAAGGATCTCATCCCAAAGGATAATTGCGATATCAGATTTTTTCATCTTTTTATTAGCTTTGATTCCATTCCCGGTAAGAAAATATACCTGATTATCATCAACATTAAAAGCCTTATTACTTTCCGAAATCTCCGTAAGAACCAGCAGATCAAGATTATTTTTCTTTAGTTTCTTTTGGCCATTCTCAAAAACATTCTCCGTCTCCACAGAAAACCCGATCAGGATCTGTTTCTTTTTTTTATTTCCTAATTCGGAGAGAATATCGGGATTTTTTATAAATTTCAGTGTTATGGATTCCTGATCCTTATCGATTTTCTCAGGATATATTTTTGCACTTGTATAATCACTAACAGCAGCTGCCATGATAACAAGATCGACATCATTATAATTCTTTAATACCTGTTCTCTCATTTCGATAGCTGTTTTTACTTTTATTATATCGACATTATCCGGAATATAATTTGATGGCCCTGTAATGTAAATAATCCTCTCTACATCTCTTTTCTTTGCTTCTTCTGCTATGTAATACCCTGTCTTCCCGGAAGAGTGATTAGTTATGAACATTACAGGATCAATTGGCTCTATCGTTGGACCTGAAGCTATAAGCACACTATTAATCATTCTAATGCTCCTTAGGAGGTTTTTTGTCAGGAATTGTCACTGATCTCATATATTTCCTGAAAATATTTTTAAATCTATTATAGGATTTATCAATATTATCATTTGTGATTTTATAATCATAAAAACCTGATTCTCCAATTTTAATCTCTTCTTCTGCCGTAACAAGCCTTTTTCTGAAGTCATTATTTAATTCTTTTTCTCTCTTCAACAATCTTTTTTTCAGTTCCACAAGCCCCGGAGGCATTATAAAAACATGAAGTGAATCAGGGAATTTATCTTTTATTATCTTCGCACCCTGAACATCAATATCAAGGATCAGGATACTATCTCCGGCCGATTTAGTTTCGATCTCATTAATTGAAGTACCATAAAGTTCATCATGAACTTCAGCCCACTCAGCAAAAAGCTCTTTTTCTATCATATCCCGGAAACTCTCCCGACTGATGAAATAGTAGTCTTCAGAATCGATCTCCCCTTCCCTTTTTTCCCTTGTAGTATGAGAAACTGAAAAAAGAATACAATCATGCTCTTTTGTAAGCATTTTTATCAATGTAGATTTACCACTTCCGGAAGGGCCTGATATGACAAAGATGTTATTCATTTTCAAGGCGTGCAGTTAAAGCCTGAACTGAAATTGCAGATAATACAGTTATGCTGTCAGCAAGAACTACAACAGAACGTACCTTCTTCCCCATTGTGGCATCAATCAATAAATTTTCTGAATCTTTTTTTTTTACAAATCTTTTTACCGGAGCTGAATTTGGTTGAATTATAGAAACTATTTTACTGACGATCACTGAATTTCCGAAACCAATGTTCAAAAGAATCTTATTCGACATTTTGAACCTGCTGTTTTATTTTTTCTATCTCTCTTCTTATCATGATTATATTTTCATGAATATCCATCGAATTTGTTTTTGCCGAGATAGTAGATATTTCCCTGAGTAATTCCTGGGTAAGAAAATCAAGCTCTTTGCCCAGAAGGTCACTCTTCTTCTTTTTTATCATATTCCTTATTCTGCCTGAATGCGTCATTAATCTGTTTACTTCTTCTGTAACACATGATTTCTCAGCAAGAATAGCAGCTTCCTGAAGCACCCTCTTATCATCAATATCAATATCAGTCAGAAATTTTTTCATCTTATCTCTATATTTCTGAAAAAGTTTAGATTCGATGTCAGCAGTTTTTTTCTGAACGATCGCTACATTTTTATCAAGGATTTCAAGACTACTCACTATCGACTTTGATATCTCTCCTCCTTCTTCCTCTCTGCTTTTTATAAATTCATGAAATATTTTTTTTATTTTTTTTTCAATAACAGATCTTTCCTTCTCTGACAGATCATTTCCGGTCTGTTCAAGATGGAATACCATCGGAATCTTAAGAAGTGAATCGAGTGAGAGTGATAACTCACTTTTATATTTTTTTTTGAAATGAAGTACCTTATCCAGAATATTCGATAATAGATAATCATTGAACTGGATGTCCCAGCTGTTCTGGTCAAGATTAAAAAAATCTACAACTATCTCAACCTTCCCTCTATGAAGATCATCCTTGATAATCTCCTTAACCATCTTCTCAATTTCCTGAGATGTCCCGGATCCTTTAAATGAAATATCAAGGAACCTGTGATTAAGAGATTTTATTGTAATTCCAATGGAGAGCTTCTCCAGAGAGAACCTCCCCTGGGCAAAGCCGGTCATACTTTTCATCGCTACATTATAATATCCATATCTGGAAATTGCAAATTGTAGAGTGAATAGTATTGCCCTCTTTTGCGGATCAGTTCACTGTGATTCCCGGATTCAATTATCCTGCCTTTTTCGATCACAAGTATCCGGTCAGCTTCAACAATTGTAGATAAACGATGTGCAATTATGAAACTTGTCCTATCCTTCATGACATCATCCATCGCCTTTTGAATCATTTTTTCTGATTCATTATCAAGGGATGCGGTAGCTTCATCAAAGATCAGTATTGAGGGATCTTTCAGTATTGCACGGGCAATAGATATCCGCTGCCTTTGTCCATTGGACAAAAGGACACCTCTCTCGCCGACAATTGTCTCATATTTTTCAGGGAGCTTTTCAATAAATTCAGATGCTCTTGATATCTGAGAAACTTTTTCAAATTGTTCTTCTGTGAAATCATTAATACCGTAACCAATATTATTCCTGATAGTATCATTGAATAGAAAAACATCCTGAGTAACAAGGCCGATATTTTTTCGAAGAGAACTCATTGACACTTTCTTTATATCACTCCCATCAATTAATATCTCGCCCTTAGAATTCTCATAAAACCTCAAAAGAAGATTCATCATCGTTGTCTTGCCTGAGCCACTCTTTCCAACTATTGCAACCATCTCCTCAGGATTTATAGAGAAGCTCATATTCTCTATTACCGGAACAGCCTCTTCATAGGCAAAAGAGACATTCTTGAATTCTACTTTCCCTTCAACACGGCCAAGTTTTATTGGCTCCACAACATCCTTTATTGGATTCACATCTCTAATAACAGCCATAACCCTTTCGTATCCTGCCTTGCCCTGATTAAAATCTATATGAGCTTTTGACAATCTCTTCAAAGGGTCATACATCATAAAAAGTGAGGCCAGGAATGATATAAACTGTCCGGCATCGATCGTGCCATTCGAGATTCTATGCATCCCGATTGAGAAGATCACTGAGGCAACAATTCCCCCCATCATATTCATCAGAGGTGACGGGAGTGATGAAAGAAAGGATATTCGGGCATTTATGTTGTAATGCTTTTCATTTATAATTGAGAATTTTTTTATCTCACTGGACTCCATATTATATGCTTTGACAATTTTATTGCCTGAAACGGTTTCAGTAAGAAACGAGGAAAGTTCACCGATCGTTTCCTGGGATTGAATCACTTTTGTATGGACCTTCTTTCCAAATAATTTCATGACAATAGCTGCCACTGGTGTGATGATCAGTGACATCATCGCCATTTGCCAGTCAAGATAAAATACTATTGCAAGAAGAATCATAAGTGTCAGAGATTCTTTGATATATATGGTAATTGTCTCGGATACAGCAAATCTGATCTTATCTATATCATTTGAAATCCTTGAGACAAGATCTCCGGTACGGGACTTGGATAGGAAATCTATCGACTTGTAGATCAGTGACCTGTAAAGTTGATCACGAATATTCTTTACAACTTTCAATCCGAGAGTCTTCATATAGTAAGAAGAGAGGAAACTGAACAATGCATTTCCAAAAAAAGTTAAAAGTAATAATTGTGGAAGAATTATCCTGAGATCACCACTTTCACTACCAACAGTTTTCAGAATAAAATCTCTGATCATTTTGCCCTTTCCGGACAATTCTCCACTATTCTGAACTGATATTTCATTTATAACAGGCCAGATAACGAGTGCTAACATACCGACAAATATTGATACCATCAACATGAAAAAAAGAGCTATGATCAGTCTGCTTTTAAAAGGTTTGACTTGTGAAAGAAGATTCCCTTCAGAGTTTCCCAAATTATTCTTCCGTTTCAGAGTCCTGCTTCAATTTTAAACCTATCTTTTTTGTCCTTCTTTTTATCAGTTTCAAGATCAATAATACAATAGGTGAAGAGCAATATAATATAGCTATGAGTGGAAGTATTTTGTCAGGAAACATTATAAGAAGTGCTATGGTAATTGCAAAAAGAAACAGAAGCTTAAGTCCAACCTTGGAATTAACCTTTTTGAGGGTTTTATATTTTACATTCGAGATCATAAGGAAAGAGATCAGTATTACAAATAAAGAGAATATCATTATCCAAAGTGGTGATGTTACAGGATCCTTGAAGTATAGAACTATTGATGCAATTGAGATCGCACCTATAGGAATTGGCAGACCGATAAAAATATCAGAAGGGACAACATCTGCTTCTTTTATGACATTAAATCTTGCAAGTCTTATTATGCCTGCACTTAAAAACATAAAAGCTATTACTTTACCAAATTGATGGAATTCCGGAGTAAAACCCCACTTGTATATCAGAAAACTGGTTGAGACTCCAAAAGCCATTGCATCAACCAGTGAATCAAGTTGAACACCAAAATTAGATTCTGTTTTTGTCAACCTTGCTACTGTTCCATCGAGGCCATCAAGAACAGCACTTGCCATAATCAAATATATAGCATTAACAAAATCACCTTTAAAGATCTGAAATACTGCAAGAAATCCTGCAAAAAGGCTCAAAAGGGAAAAAAGTGATGGTAAAAAAGAAAACCTTGTCAATCTGCTCAGGCTGACCCGTCTAATTCTTTTTTTTTTCATAAATTATCCTCAACTTAACCTCATCAAACTATTCAGAAGCTTATTGTTGTTTTTTATTACCTTGTTCCAGAATCATCCTTTGCATTGAATCTTTTAGAGAAAGTTTTTTCTTTTTTATGATCTTTATATTTAAACTTTCCTCTGAACTAATATTACTATTCTGGCTCAGATTTGCAAGTTCTTTCTCACATTCCTGATGGAGATCATATAGATTTTTAAAATCTTTATTATTGTTCAGAAGGAATTCTTTTATTTTGTATTCACTCATCTTTCTGGGATTCTTTCTTTGATTCACGTGAAGAGCGGCAGAAATTAATATAACTCTGCATATTTTTGTCTTTCCCTATAATTGACAATGTTGTTATAACAGACTGGAGAATTGTCTCTTCCAGAGTATTCAGAGAAACATAATCCAATCCCTTCTCTATGGCCAGGGAGACAAAGTGGGCGGATATTAATTGCCTTCTAGGTAATCCTTCAGAAAGATCTATAAGATGAGCTATGGTTTTTACCCTTGGGAAATCAAGTTTAAAAAGTTCAAGAGTATCAAGAAATTTCTTACCATTATCACAATTCTCTTCCAGTGATGAAATCATAGGGTCAAGAAGAATGTCATCACGGTTAACACCCTTATCAAGGAGGTAATCAACAAAATTCTGAGCGATCAATAAAGATTTTTCCGGTGACAATGGTGCCTTCCCATTATCCTTTATCAACGCAACAATTTTTACTTTTCTATTACCGGAAATCTCCAGAATATCATCGATCTTTTTCTTATCGAATTCAATATCTCCGAGAATTATTTCATTCTGTGCTACTTCAGCTATTTTCTTTAAGGTATTAATGTTCTTACTTCTTACAAGAACTTTTCCTCCAAGACCCTCTATAACTTTAACTGCTTCTATAAGAAATAAAAGTTCATTATTCAGAAGAGAACCCGCATTCAATTCGATATACTCAGCACCATTGTTCAGCTGAGCCAGGGATTCCTTTTTTATAAAGAGGAAATCCATTTTATTCATCTTGTCAAGAATTTTTTTATTAGTTGAATTTAGAGAATTTCCGATCAAAGTTACCATTCTTGTTTTCCTCTCATTTGAATATTTATAATACTTTGCTGATCAATCCTAATTTCCTGATCCTATCAAAATACACCCCACCACATTTAACCCGATCTTAAACATTTAAACTGAACTTTGTATTCAATTTAAGTGTTATTGAAATCGTTGGAATATTATCAGAGTTTCCGCTACCTGTCAAGAATATTTTGTGAATCAATAAACCCTACTATGTGTATAAAACTATTGTTAGTGTATAATTTACACCAAAATGGGATCAGGTCACGAATTGTTCAAGGGCAAGAGTATTATTACATATGATCCGGTACATTTCTCACGTGAAGAAGCACTTCAACATTATCTCCATATTAAAAGAACTCATTCTTTAGATATAAATAGAGAAGATCTTCTAAGGATTGATATTAATAAAAAGCATAAACACAATTCGTATTATTTAAAAAGTAATCAGGAGATCTCTGCTGGAAGAACTTTCAATTTCTTACTTAACGGTTCAGAAAACAAACCAGAAAACAGGATCTCATCTGAAAGCAAGCCAATTAATCTCAGCAGGGAAATAAAAAGAGTAAAACTATCGACACCATATCTCCGGTCTGACAAAAGATGGAATTCTATCGGACTTACATCTTCTCCACTTTTTCTGGGATCAGCTCTTATCGAGAATTCATTCAATGTAAATATTGAAAATATTTCATTGCCTGTTTCTAAAAGTACAAATTTTTCTAAAAACATTGATCTGTGGGGTTTCACTCTTTTCGAGGATGTTTTTACAGAGTTCAAAGAATTTATGGAATCCAAGCCTGCTGATCCTGAAATTATAACTGCTGCAGGAGGGCCGTTTATAACTTTAAACCCTCTCAGTGGAATGTTCCATCTTCCGGAAATAAATCTCTTCATCCGTGGAGAAGGAGAATACATATTTCCGAAAATACTGAAATCCATTAAAAACGGGGACCTGAAAAATCTATTTAAACTTAGTGGATTTTTCTACCAGAATCAGGGATTGATCCTTTTATCAGGATACAATGAGATAAATACCATAGATAATTTAGGGAAGTTAAGTTTCCATTTTTCATTTTCCGGTAAAAAAGAGTTATCAAACGGACTTGAAATGAACTTTTCGAGAGGCTGCAGGAATAATTGTATTTTCTGTTCAAAAGTGCAGGGAAGGAAATTCCGTGAACTCCCGATCAAAAACATTAAACAATTATTATTTTCTTTCACGGAGAGATTGAAAGAATTGCATTTAGACAAAGAAATCTCCGGGGTCATAAATATTAATGATGACGATATACTCCAGAATATCAGGTATGCCGATTCTGTATTTAAAGAAATAATCAGTAATAATCTTTCTTTATGGGGAATACAAAGTTCAATAACCTCATTTTTTAAAAAAAATGGAGAAATTAATACTGATGCAATAGAGCTTATATCTAATACGAGCCTCTTCCGGAATTCTCATCCCCTGCTATGGACCGGCACAGACACATTCCTTAAAAGCAGGAGTATTCGTCTGGGTAAACCTTTACCCGGGCTTGACCTGATCTATAAATTGTTAGAGAAATTTGAAAATCACGGGATAAACAATTATCATTATTGGATCAGTTCGGATCACTTATCAACATGGAAAGAATTTTTTGAAGAATTTCAAATCTTATACGATCTCAAATCAAACTTTCCACACTTCTCCCTTCTTGCGAATTCACCATTCATTATCCCTTATCCTTCAACTCCTGCTTTTAAGCTGATAACACGATCAGAGAATTTCGTATCTCAAATTAAATATAAAAAGATAATAAAAGGATGTGAACCATTATTTGACCTGACTCTGGTCGATTATGTTGAAACAAGGCATGAATATCTTAACAGATTGCTGAAAAATGAAACCCTCCCGGGGAAAATCGGATTTTTTGATTATCTCAAAAAAGGGGAAATGAAAAATGCAGCTATTTCTGCATATAGTTTCCTGAAGCAGGAAAGGATTTCGGGAGAAGAGTTAAGGGATGAAAGATCACAGGACGAACTCCTTGATATTGAAAGAAAAGCCGCAGACTTTATTACAAAAATTATCTGATATAGGATATAATCTTTTAATGAGATCCGGTTCTGGAAAATTGATAGTTTTTGAAGGAATTGACGGGTCTGGAAAAACAACTATTTCCAAGTTGTTTTTCAAATATCTTGAAGACAACAAAATAAAAACATCCTGGTTCCGTGAGCCGTCAGATTCCAAATGGGGGGAAAAAATCCGTAAACTTGCTGATGAGATGGATTCAATACCCATAAATGATGAATTCAGATATTTTCTGGAAGACAGAAAATGGGATGTTGAGAATAATATTCTTCCATCTCTTCATAGAGGGGAAATCGTCATACTCGACAGATACTATTTTTCTTCTGCATGTTATCAGGGAGCCAGAGGTATGGATGTAAAAATGATAATCGATGAGAACAGAAAGTTCTCCCCGGAGCCGGATCTTCTCTTTTTGATAGATGTTGATATTCCTACTGCGATGAGCAGGATAAAGAGTTCAAGAATTGTCGAGGCAAAATTATTCGAAAAGGAGTCTTTTTTATTAAAGGTAAGAAAAAACTATCTGGATTTAAAATTTGATTTTATAAAAGTCATAGACGGAAAAAGATCAATTGATAGTGTTCTCAGCTCTGTAATTAACAAGTTTAATCAATTCTTTTCGCAGTAAAATATATC
>JAOZUQ010000004.1 GCA_029938635.1 Candidatus Aminicenantota bacterium | reverse complement strand
ATTTTTATAATCAATGGTTGTTAATTCGCCCTTTCGCCAAATATGCTGATATATTGAAACAATTGCTTCTTTCCCATAAATGGGTAATGCATCTGGAATAACAAACAATGCGCTATCATCAAAAATATCGATGATCATATTAATATCCTTATCCCTCTCAGCAAGAATAAGTTGATTCGTTACTCTAGTATCATAAAGCTTTTCTATCATTCCTGGTCTTGCCACCAATTGGAAACATAAAACTTTTGTAATAAGAGCAAATATTATCAAGCTAATTTTAGTTATATTTTTCATAATTCCTTCCTTTAAACAAAACTGTTTTATTCTAACTATTCTTCAATAGTCTAGTTGATCGCATGATCCGGTCAAGACAACTAAAGTCGTTTTTTGAATATAACGACTTTAGTTGTTAAGCAGATTGTTTTTTATGCTCAGATTTAACATGAGTCTTAAATATGATAATATTTTGAGAATGATTTCATTTAGAAGAGAGATAATTGCATGCTAGTTCATATTTCTATTGCTGTATTTATTCTAGGATTAATAATCGGCATGTTTGCGATATATTTGTCTTTGATTGAAGAAAAGAAATATAAAACTGCATTATCAAAAAATTTCTTTTATTTCCTTGTCGTCACAAATCTCGGAATAGCAATAAATCTTTTTTACAATTACTTTTTAGTAAATATACTCCATAGCATGAATGAAGAGATAGCATATTCTATAGAGCTCACCTACAGGATTCTTGCCAGCATTCTGCTTATCTTTATTTTTGGAGTTTTTATATCATTATTCCGGGTTTTAATTGAAGAAAAATTCAGCAGAAAATACAAGATATTACTTTTAACTATATGGCTGTTGCTTATTATAACTTTTTTTATCGGAGTAAAGTTCAAGCTCTTCTTTTTAAGAATTCCACTCTACATATGCATTAACATACTGATTGACTATCTGGGGATGATCCTAGTCACATTTGAAATGATAAGGACACTAATTATCTCAAACAAAATAGAGGATCACTTAAGGAGAAAAACTGTAAGGGTATTCTCTTCCGGATTTCTTTTTATTATGACACTTCTATTGTGTACGGTACCACTTCAAATCTTCACAAAAATCCCAAATGAATTTATTACATTAATTTCTTCCCTGATTTTACTTATATTTAATCTTTTACTTTTGAAGTATTTGAAGATCATATTGCAGAACTATTACCAACGCCCTGCAACAGAGAAAACGCTCCTTGAAAGTCTTGATTATCATATTAAAGCAGGAAATGTTTCTGATACCGAAGCAAAAATAATAGGTCTGATATGTGATGGTTTTACTAACAAAGAGATCTCTGATAAACTGTTCCTGTCACTTCAAACCATTAAAGATTATAATTACCGTATTTTCAAAAAATTCAATGTATCAAACCGGGTTCAACTGACCGGAAAATTCCTTAAAACTTTGTAATTACCATAATTTTGAATACACAGATCACATTGTAACATTAGGACAGATTCGGGCGATCTGGTCGAAAAGTAGTATGAGCCTCAAGGAAAAACAACACTGATTGAGCTATAGTCACTTTTAAGGCAATTAAATTTCCTCATCAAAAGTTTCGACTGCTTTCGGGAGAACTTCCGTAACAATATGACCGGCGGCAGGCAATCCAACCAGAAGGGCACTAATAATTTCTTCTCTTGTTGCCCCGGCACTCTTTGCTATTTTCACATGAAAAGGTATCCCATTCTTCCTACCCAAAACTGCCAGAACAGAAAGGTATGCAAGATTATAAGTTCTCTTATCAAGAGTGCTAACTTTAGAAAGCCCTTGGATCAATTCTTTCCAGCATCCTGCATGTTCAGACGCTTCACTATTGAAGATCTTAAAAGCATCACTCACTAAATTATCCATTTTTGCTCCAAGTTAAGAATCATATCAAAGTTTATTTTTTTATTAATTTATTTAACATTTTTCTGGCATTATCATTTTCTGGATTTAAGTCCAAGGATTTTTTGTAAAATTTTATTGCATCCATCACTTTATCTTTAACTATATTGATTTCAGCGAAACTGTCCCAGACATTAGGAGATTTAGGGAATAAGATTGTGTTGAGTTTAAAAATCTGATAAGCTTTTTTTTTATCAGTTACCATCAGATTATATCCTTGTTGATTGATCCTGCTCTCCAGAATATCCTGATTATAAGCAGTCCACCATTCGTATTTTGAAAATTTAGCTTTATTTTTCTTATAGAATTCAAGAGCGGATTCTACTCCATAATCTGCTGCAATATCTTCCACAGATAGAAGGCCATTTCCATTTAAGATAATATCCATAGCCGGATCCTTCCCTGAAAAATATTCCTTGCTAGTGAAGCCGGAAGGGATATCCGGCTGGAAATACTCCGGTTGATAAGGCCAGGCATGAGCAATTTGAAGCGAAGCTATCCCTAACTGAAAATCACTATTTGGTAGTCTTCCGACGATTCTTCGGTTACTGAAAAAATTAAATGGGCTGGCTGGAGGAGTTCCGACGAATATGGCTTCAGTGTGAACAACTAATTCTGTCATTAAGATAACTGGAGCACTATAAGTTCTATTACCCACCAGGACAAATAATTTGCCTCTTTTATTTATAAAATCCCTTTTAATTATATGATTAATAAAAGGTGTCATCATTCTCCCGTTTCCTCCATCGTTAAAACGAATATCAATGACAAGTTTATCAACAGCCTTCCTGTTTTGATCAATATAATCCCATAGTCTTTCAGTGAATTGAGAGAATGATTCCGGATTTCCAGGTTGATTATCAACCTGATTATATTGAAAGTATATTGTTTTCGAATCCCTTAAATGCTCAAACCAATAAAATTTTGAATTCTTATCCTGTTTTTTTAAATAAAGTGGAGTATTCTTACCCAATGATTTAGCTACATCAATATATTCTCCTTTGGTAGGGGCCATAGTAAGTCTGTTGGGCCAGAATCTTGGAAATTTCTCCCATACAGACTTTACCTTGATTTTTCTTCTTTCATTTTGAGTAGTAATTAATTCCAGATTTATTTCTTCCTCACTATCAATAATTTCCAAGCCGAATATTTTTTGAGCAAAAGTTATTAAATTAACTGAAGGGGGAATAAGGCCAAATTTATTATCCATATTAATTACAGAACTGGTTATTTTTAAAACTTGCTCAATAGGTTTTTCGTTTATAGAAACCACCTTGGATCCAAAATATTTCTGATAGTCGTTACGAATAACAGTTATAAACACACCATCTTCAAATTTGCCTAATAAAAAAGGAAATCTCAACTCTCTCAGATTTATAACACCTTGATCCAATAGTTGAGTATGTCCATCCTGTATTGAAGCAATAACTTTTTTTATTATAAAATAAGCTTCATGGTCAGAAACTGCTTTTCGGATATTTAATTTACTCTGGTTTACAATCTTGTTAAATTCATCCTCTGATATCCGATAATATAGATATGGGTGGGTGGATTTTAGTAGCTTTACAGTACAATTTAAATCTTCCAACCATTTTTGATTACTTAAAATCCTTTCTTTTTTTCCATAAATTGATAAAAATAGTATTACAACCAAGATACAAATCAAGTATATTTTTTTCATTTTTAATTCTCCAAGTTATCTAATTGATTGCTTACTTGGCCTGCCACAAATTTGAAACATAAAATTTTTGTAATAAGAGATAATATTATCAAGCTAATTTTAGTAATATTCTTCATGATTCTTTCCTTTAAACAAAACTGTATTTATTCTAAGTGATAACCAGAACCAATCAAGTCAACTAAAGTAGGTTAATTTGAAATACTACTTTAGTAGTTATTAAATTTATAAATGCTAAAGGGGTCATCCATTAGAAGGTAAATGTCAATAGTGTAAACTCATCTTTTCATATTTATATACACTTTGCATTTATCCACATATAATACATACATAATTTCGCACCCTTGCTTTCTTAACTTCAGTTACAGAGTGAATATTCCGCGCCAATAATCCATCAGGTTCCAAGTGAAGGATAAATGAGACCACTCCAATCTTTTCAGTAACTCAAAAAAGGGATGAAGACCAATGGTGAGAAAAACCTAATGGGATCATATCCAATCGTATTCGGTAGTCATAATTTAGACACATAAATCAATTTTAAAAGCAGAAATGGCGCGTATTTGCCACCAATAAATAATCCAATGAAATGAAAATTTATTTAGATAAAATAAATACCTCGATCTGAAATACATCAATTGATATTTAAGCTTAAAGAAAATTCATAAACTGACCAGCATAATATAGAGGTAGGAATGTTATTTTCTGATTTGGAATCTCGCCAAATTCACGAGTTGAAAATACAATTCCTCCGGGACAATCAGGATAAGTTTTCAATGCCAGATGGAGGCTCTTTAAAGATCCCGAACTTCCGCTCTTCACCTCAATAGGATAGATCCTTCCTTTCACAGATACAACATAATCAACCTCAGCAGTACTGCTTTTTTCATTTCTTGCCCAATAGAACAAATTCTCACCGGCAAATGTCAGTAATTCCTGTCCGACAAATTGTTCAGCAAGAGCTCCACGATACAAGTTCATCAGATTTGCTTCTGCTATTTCACTCCCAATAGAAATACCGCTTAATTGCTGCCATATACCAATATCCAGCATAATGGCTTTAAACTTTCTTGAAGAACTCTGCACATCCAGTGGAAGTTCCAATTTTCCAACTGATGAAACTTTATTGATCATTCTGGCTTTCACTAATAACTCAAATGCTTTCTTTATTGTAGGATTAGAGAAAGAATCAGATAATCTGGAATAAGCCAATTGATTCCCAATGTTCTTTGCAGAATTTACAAAAACTTCCTCAAGGCAAGCCTTACTGGAATGAGCAGCATATTTTCCAAAATCATCTTTAAAGGAATTGAAAAGCTCTTTATGAATCTTGAAAGATTCTATAAAACTGCTTGTTTGATAAAAGGATCTGACACTCTCCGGCATCCCTCCAATAAAAAAATATGTTTTCAATTCCCTGAGTAACAAATTATGTATTGGTTCCGGTAATGTTTCAGGTTTGGAGTGAATAATTTCCACCAATTTATCGTTTCCCCCCGCTTCAAGATATTCCGAAAAAGACAAAGGAGCCATTTGCAGGTACTGAATTCTGCCTACAGGAAAGGAAATTTCACTCAAAGCGAATTCCAACAAAGAGCCTGCGGCAATAACATGCAGATCAGGCATCTCCTCATAGAAATAGCGAAGTGACATAATCGCCCTGGGGCAACTCTGGATCTCATCTATGAACAACAATGTTTTTCCTGAAGTGATTTTCGTCTTCGTCAGCACTTCAATACTTTGAACAATTAATCTAGGATCTAAATCTCCCTCAAAGAGAGAGTGGAAATTTCGATTCTTTTCCAGATCAAGATGGATGGAATTTTCAAAGTGATCCGAGCCAAGTTTTTTTACACTCCAGGTTTTCCCAACCTGACGGGCACCCCTCACAATGAGAGGCTTTCTCCTCCGGCTGTTCTTCCATTCCAGAAGTTGTTTTTCGATCCTCCGCTTCATCCTTTCCTCCTTTCAGTCTCAATCATATCATTTTGATTTAATAATACAAGGTTGTTTTAAAATAATTCCTTTTAATATACAAGGGTATCCTGACAGTATTTTGGAATTGAATGGGGTTTATACTACTATTAGCCGGTTTTAATGACTTTTATTTGGCACCAAATGTGGCACCCGTGAAAATATTTTTAACGATAAAATTTTAAGACTGCGAAAACGACCGATATATGGGGAGGAAAAAGTACACCCGGAGCGACTCGAACGCCCAACCTACTGATTAGAAGTCAGTTGCTCTATCCATTGAGCTACGGGTGCATTTTGAATAAAAACTCGGGGCGGCAGGGTTCGAACCTGCGACCCTCGGTTCCCAAAACCGATACTCTACCAGACTGAGCCACGCCCCGTGCTTTTTACAGGTCAGATATCTCTCTACGCATTCTTTTGCGCATTCTTTTCTGTGCCTGGGCTATCTTCAGTCTTTTCCGTTCACCCGGTTTCAGGTAAACTGCGTGTTTTTTGATCTCTTTGATTATTGCTTCAGTCTGTACTTTTCTCTTGAATCTTCTGAAAGCACTGTCAAACGATTCACCCGGTCTTACGTCAACACTGGCCAAGATTAATCACCACCTTTTTTTTAATAATGGGATATTTATACTCTATTTCCCTGACCCTGTCAAGAATTCCGGCCGTCCACCTTCTTTCTATTACAGATTCAATCATTTATAATCCATTTTGGAAATAAATTGAAAAAAAAGTGGAAAAAAATGAGGCAATCTTTGATTCTTGCCAGTATTATCACCCCCGGCATCATAATCAGTATACTCGGTTTATATTATGTGTCTCAGCAGAAATCTTCCCGTGAACTGAACCTGAAAAAAGAATATGAACTAAGGGCAAATGAGACACTCCAGAATATTGAAAATAGTTCCGAACAATCCATCTCTAAGGTTTTCACTGAACTTTCCAGCCTGAAGGTAGAGATTTCCGATCCTTCATCTATTATAGAAACTATAAAATCACTCGTAGTTAACAATCCAATAATAAGCTACCCGTTCATCCTTGAAGTGGAGGGAAATTATATTTTCCCAGTAACCGGCAGTAAGGCCGAGTCCCGGTTACGGAGCCCTGACCTTGCCGCCTCCGACCCGGTCATCGGATCTCTGTACTCGAAAGGGAGAGATCTGGAGTTCACCGGAAATGACATCATGGGAGCATTGCAAATATATACAAAATGTCTCAGTATCTCTTCCCGGAAAATGGCAACACCCTATATACTTAACGCAATCGCCAGATGCTATTTTAAGGAAGGAAAATTCCATCAGGCATCCTATTACTATCAATTACTGATAAAAGATCATAATAACAAACTCGAGGCTGACCTCCCTTTCTGGCTGACAATATTGCGTCAGGAAGCGCTTTCTCAAAAGAATCTGGGACTGATGCAATCCTCTCTGAAACGATACCTGTCCCTTTATGAAAAGATCGTAAAACACGAATCATTATCCGGATCCGGCCAGTTCGATATGTATAAAAATGAGGCACTGGATAATCTCAACAGATACCGGGAAGTGCTGAAAGACTCGGATATTTCTCAATTCAGCCCAGGAAATTTATCCGGACTACGGAATATTACAGATCTTGACAGAATCCTCGACTGGAGATTCACCGAATCACTTGAGGATGCTTCAGACAACCGGAGAGGTGAATCAACCAGTGAGGAGAGATTTCTTAAGCTGAAAGAATTATATACACCAAGTGATGAAAAAACATGGTTCTACAGAACTATTAGAAGCAAGATAGATCTCAGATCAGTAAATGAAGAGATAAACTTCAAATCATTTTTGTTTTTTCCATTAAACAAATATGTAGACATCCGTTATAAAAGATTCAAAACTTCCACTGAAAACAGTGACTATATTTTCGGGTTTCTTGTTTCTGACGACCATATAAAAAAAACCTTCTTCCCCGAAGAAGTGAAACTAAAACTCAGTGCAGATAACACAGAACCAAAGATCGAATACAATTCAGATATGGATCTGATAAAAGGGGAAAATAATAATGAAATAATACTTGTCAATCTCCCTTTTACAAAAGTATTGAACGGATATTCTCTCATCCTCTATTCCGGCGATCCCGACCATTTTCAGACAATTGCCAGAAAGGAGGTCTTGATAAACTACGGGCTCATAATTTCACTAATTGCATTCCTTATTCTCGGGACCATATTGTTCTATAAATACATTGCCAAAGAGATGGAATTGCTCCGGTCAAAATCTGAATTTATCGACCATGTATCCCATACTCTAAAAACGCCGATCACAAGGATGAGACTTCTTGCCGAGAATATAACTTCCGGATGGATAGATAACACAAACAAAATAGATAAATTTTTAAAAAGCATTATTTCAGAGACCAAAGGGATGAATGAGACTATTAACAATATGCTTGATTTTTCCCAGATCGACTCAGGGAAGAAACTTTATAATTTCAGGAAAGTTTCAGTTAAAGATATTATAGAGGAATACCTCAGCAATAATTTAGAAAATTTTGGTCCCGGGATAAGAACAGAGCTAGCTGACGGACTTCCGGAATTGAATGGTGATCCTGATGGAATTAAGCTTATTATCTCTAATCTTATCCAGAACAGTATGAAATACTCTTTCGGGAATGAAGACGTCCTGATAAAACTGACACAGGAAGGGGAAAAGATCAGGATGGAAGTCAGGGACAAGGGTATTGGTATCTCTCCCATGGATCAGAAAAAAATATTTGAAAAATTTTACCGGTCCGGGACAGATAAAGTAACAGCCACTGAGGGGAGCGGGCTCGGATTATTCATAGTTGCTCACATAATTGCAGCCCATAAAGGGGAGATCACCGTTAACAGCAGGCCGGGAGAAGGATCTTCATTTGTAATCCTGTTCCCGATTAATGATACAATGGGGAAACAATGACTAAGATATTATTGGTCGAAGATGACAAAACAATAGTTGAAGCATTGTCCTCTGCTCTGACATTCCATGACTTTTCAGTTGAGGCCACAGACAATAGTGAAGACGGGTATCAAAAATTCATCTCAAATAAGCCCGATCTCCTGATCCTTGACATCAACCTTCCCGGTGCTGACGGTTTCGAATTATGCAGGAAGATAAGAAAGATCGACCAGATAGTTCCTATAATATTACTTACTGCAAGGGTGCAGGAGAGTGATAAACTTCTCGGATTCGAACTCGGGGCAGATGATTATGTAACAAAACCATTCAGTGCAAAAGAGTTGATCGCCAGGATAAGAGCAGTCCTTAAAAGGGTTGAAGCCACTGCCGGTGATAGTAAAAGGGGACAGGTACCTTTGATGATCGGTATTGCCGAGATCCTCCTGGATCAGTTTATTGTAAAAAAGAGCGGGAAAGATCATTCGCTTTCCCCCAAAGAACAACAGATAATAAAATTATTCCTGGAAAATCCTGGGAAGGTCATATCTAGGGATGAGATCATCGATAAAGTTTGGGGAGATGAATATTTCCCGGACCCGAAGACCATTGATAATTTTATAGTAAAACTCAGGAACAAGATCGAGGATAATCCCAAAGATCCTCACCACATAATCACAATCCACGGCGCCGGTTACAAACTTCTATTATAAAAACAAATATCATTCATTTTAAATTTAGTGGCTTTTACCGTGATTACTTTTGCAATTAAGCACTTTCAAATATCATTCATTTGTTCGTTCACCACGACGCGTCTGACCGGGTATTATTCAGCGGCATTAAAGAGGCCAACTCACATACCTGAAAGATGTATGCTCAGACAGTGGCCTTTTCCCTTCGGATCATCGCCGCTTCGGTAAAACCGGTTCCCACCCGCTCTGTTTCGTTCCCTCACAAAAGGAATGATATTTTCATATTAGAAGTTTCAGCCATAGCCGTGTTTTGCTTTTGCGGGACTGGAAGCCCGAGTCTCGCTAATATCGAACGGAGGGCGGACGTCCAGCAAAATACCAGCAGGATTTTGCGGTAGTCAAAAGCAATTACGGCTAAGGCATAACTGGCTAATGAAACTAACTGATGTTTTGTCTATAGAGATTTATGAGCACATCCGGAGCGGGAGCGAAGTGGATGACGGCGAAAGCCTTTGCATGAATCATGATTACTTTCTTGTTACCAATTGATTACAATTAGGAGACTTCTTTTTTAGTGTTCCGAATTATTATAGTGGTGCAATAGGAGGCACTATGAAAAAATTATTATTTAAGATCATTTTTATTATCATTGCTTTTATCTTTTTATGGACAGGTTTCAATCTGCTTTCAGATATCAGTGAACCTGAATTCGAAGCAGCAAAGGGGAATGACACCAGTAACATTATCAGCTTTTTGAACGATCTTTTTCCTCCCATTCCGGTAACAAAGGAGAATGGGTTTTTTAAGCTCTGGACATTGTCTGAGCCTCTGGATGTAGACATCGATTCTGATGAACTTTTTAAGACACAGAAAAATCTTAATGATCCGGAGAAAGCAACTGTCCAGGGAGTCAAGGATTGGTATGACAACATATGGAATAAGAAGAAAAGAGCTTTTAACAAAGAACTAACAAAAAAAAGGAGAGAAATTTTTAAAAAAAGTACTCCCTGGGATAATTATCCCCAATTTGCAAACAAGGACTGGGGAAGGGTAATCTTAAAGGAGAAAAAATATGTTCTGGAAATGCAGGACCTTCTTAAACCCCTTCTGAAAAGATATGAAAAAGTTATCAATGCAAA
The DNA here is from genome assembly GCA_029938635.1 of Candidatus Aminicenantota bacterium. GTDB lineage: Bacteria > Acidobacteriota > Aminicenantia > UBA2199 > UBA2199 > UBA647. Next base: position 112,714 of record JAOZUQ010000004.1, on the reverse strand, counting down.
ATATTTTGAAGATTATACTCTGATCGTTCTAGAAAAAGATAAGGTTAATTTTTCAGCGCCGATCCCAAATCTCCTTACATGGCTCTATGTTGCCAAGCAATATGCCGCAATCAATATTCTGAATGCGTTGGAAGGTGATTGGGCCAATTCAACAGATAAATTAATTGAGCATGTCGAGTTTGCAAAAAAGGCCACTAAAGGGAGCAGGACACTGATAACAAACCTGATAGGAAAAGCTGTTCAGAAGATAACTCTCTTCGGAATAGCATCAATCATGAATCAGCCCGATTGCCCGTCAGAAGTATTTGAACTTGTGTTGAGGAAACTTGATGAAATTGAAGGTGATGAATACGGTTCAGCAAAACCGATTCTTGCAGAAGGGTTCAGTATGTCTCAGGTAAAAAGTATTAACCCGTTATTTCAGAAGAACAGGACAAAAAAATACTATTTTGATCACCTTTCAAAAATATTAGAAAATGAGAAAACACCTCCATATAAATGGGCGGATGATATTCAAAATAAGACTAATGTAAAAAAGGGATTTTTCTGGTGGATTCAGAACCCTTTCGGGAAACACTATTATAAAAAATACAGATTCAATTTTCCTACAATTGTACTTAAATCCTGGCATTTGAAAACCACCTACGACATGGTGAGGATATCAGCTGAACTTCATCTGAAATATGATCCTTCAAAAACAGTCCAGGAAAATTTGGACTCACTGGATCTGTACAATTCTCTGATAGATCCATGCTCAGGAAACCCATACAAATGGCATGAAAAAAAACAAATGCTGTATAGTTTCGGAGCAGACAGGGATGATGACGGCGGCAAGGACGGCCCTCTCATTTCATGGGATGCTGATTTTTTCCTCCCGGTCCATCTCTATATAAAATAAAAAAATAAAGGGTGGGGGGTTATTTTATCTTCCACCCTTTTTTATTAAATATATCTTCTATCTTTCTGCTTTTATATTTTTTTACAAATTTTTCCCACTTACCGGAAATTGACTGATAATGGATTTCAGCATCTCTCTTTTCAAAGAAATGTTTCAAAAACACTTTTTCCCCCTCAAATTCCGGTACCGAATAGAACAGGAACTTTTCTTTCTCTTTACCTTTTCCTCCTGTGAATTCTACCGGGAAAGGGACATCCTCAAGCAATTCCATCTCCGCGGGCTTTCTTTCTATTTTCCATTTCTCCCTGAATATTTTTTCTTTTTTCCACCTGTTGAATGAATAGACTATATAATCCCAGTCTACAAATCTCCTTTTCCCGAGGACAACACCACACGATTCTCCGGTCGGGAGGAGCAGGTCATCTTTTTCAATATTTTCAAACCCGCTGAAACTGAAGTTGAGGAAAGGTTTCCCTCTGAAATATTCCACCTTAAACATATCCCCGGATATATCAACTTCTCCCGGCCATTTTTTTTTTTTTAAATTCGAAATAACCTGTGGAGAAAGGATCTCCCCGAGAGTGACGATTGAAAAGTCTGAATGGAAGTTGAAATATATATCCAGATCAGGATTATTAAGATCATTCTGGATTTTTTTGATAAGATATTCTTCCCAGTAAAATTTAAACGGCTTGAAGTTGTATTTAACCAGTTTCCTGACTTCATTATATTTTTGCTCCAGAAATGAACATCTTTCTGATAACTTGTACTTACTCCCGTTATTATCCCACCAGTTCAATACTTCCGGCGCAATACTTTTTCTGACTTCAGGATCTTTCAGGTCAGGGACTGTGCTGAATTGAGATAAACACTTTCCCCCGAACCAGATCGAATTATAAAGTGAGATAATATTTTTTTCCGATCTGACCTCCGTTTCCTTCTTATAACTGAAGGGCTTAAGTTCATCCAGTATTTTGAAAGATATTTCAGATGAAAAAGTTATTAAAGCTATCGTAAACTTCTCTCTCTCTCCGGTGAACCGGTTCTCCCTCTCGACCATAAGATCAAATGGTGATCCGGTGACCATTTCCGGGAGAGTTTCGAATAGAACTGATTTCCTGTCCAGCTGCCTCTCCTCTTCATCCTTGAAATAGCTCTTCCCGGTTTTTGTGTAAACATGGTCAATAAATGAAGAGAGAATACTTCTGTACAGATCCTTATAATTCACATTTGCATTATTCGTCTGCTTCCGGGAATTAATAAACAACCGGTTCTTCAACTCTTTATAAATATCTTTAGCAAGAGAAAGACTTTTAAAGTTTATGATCTTTTTAAACTTAGATGCCGAATTCCATAAATGGAGCTGGTTGATAAGATCTGACAGCCATAGATCTGAATATGTCCTCTCTCCTGCAAAATCTTTATTAACTATCCCTTTAGCCTCGAGAATAGCTATCAATTTAAGGCCCATATCCATCGTTGCCGGAGTACTTTTCTGTACCTCTATCAAAAGTCTGGCTCCTCTGGTCGAAACAGGCAGCTCAGCCATCTTCTTTCCGTCTTCCGTTATCTCCCCTTCGTCTGTAACTGCTCCGAATTTCTTCAGGTTTTCGATAGCTTTATAAATGAGAGTTTTTTTCGGAGAGTGAAAATATGGAAATTCGAGGGGAGAAATCCCCCACTTTATCAACCTTAATACTACAGATTCGAGATTCAGCCTTCTTATCTCCGGTTCAGGAAATTCTTCCCTCTCCTCGACCGGGATATCAGAGCAGAGAATATATGTCCCATCCTTAACCCTTCCTGCCCTTCCTGCTCTCTGAAGACAATCCGATCTGGATATTTCAACAGGGTACAGCCCCTCGATACCTTTTATATTATGGATCTCTTTTTTTACACCATCATCAATTACCCCGTCGATATCATCGATCGTAAGGCTTGTCTGGGCAATATCGGTTGCTACAACCACTTTCGGGTTCTTGTAGTGAGCAAATACCTTTGACTGTTCATTTATGGTCAGGCCGGAATGGAGAGGAAGGATAACAGCACTCATCTCATCTTCATCAAGAGTTCTTTTTAAAAGGTTTATGAATTCACTGATCTCACCCTTCCCGGGAAGAAAAACCAGGACATTCTTTCCTGCTTCAACCATCTGAACAGTATCCGAAAGGAGAAAGTGAGAACTGTTATTATGAATGGCTACAGGAAATCCCCTCCCCGGGACAGAGATTACAGGAGAATTATTAAAATACTTTGAAAGCTTGTTTGCCTGGAGGGTTGCACTCATTATTACTACCCTTTTGTTCCGCTTTTTATAAAAACCATTAACAAGTCTTTTTTTAACTATTCCGATAAGAACTTCCTGATTAAGGTTCCACTCATGGATCTCATCGAGCAGCAGAACATCGTAATCCAGTTTCCCTCTGATCTCATTGATCATCTGAACACCATCGGTAAGATAGAGAAGAGAGGTTTTCTTTGTTCTTTTCTTTTCGAACCCTGTCTGAAAACCTATCTCATCTCCCCACTTTGTCCCGGTATATCCGGAAAGGTAGTATGAAAGTGATCTGGCTGCGATCCTTCTGGGCTGGGTTATGTTTACTTTCATTCCCCTTTCATGGAGCCAGAGGGGAACCCTCGTCGATTTTCCTGCACCCGTCTCAGCGGTCAGGATAGTAATTATATTTTTTTTTATGCTTTCTTCGATCTCAGGACGGAAATCATCGATCGGAAGGATAGATGCTTTTTCATTCATCCCCGTCCATCCCCTTCAACTCTTCTTTTATTTTCTTCCAGTATTCGATCCTCTCCCTTATCTTCTTCTCAAATCCCATCATGTTCGGTTCGAAGAATCCTGACTCTTCAACACCTTCGGGCATTGTGCTCATTGTTGTTGTTTTCTTAGGAAAATCATGCGCATATTCATACCCTTTCCCCGCACCCTTCCTTTTATTAAGGAAATTCGATGGATTAATTATATGGAATGGCACTTTGGCATCTCCATACTTTTCAATGACCTTTTTCATCTTTTTCTCTGTCTTATATATGGAATTACTCTTTGGCGCGGCTGAGAGATAGATAATCCCCTGAGTGAGAAAAAGATCTCCTTCAGGTGATCCGAGAGATTCATAGGCCTCTTTAATGTTCAGGCATAAAGGTAATGCTTCAGGATCGGCGAAGCCTATATCCTCAACAGATATTCTAATCATTCTCCTGATTATAAAGAGTGGGTCCTCACCACCCTCCATCATTTTGTAAAGCCAGAAAAGGGAAGCATCTGTATCGGAATTCCGGACTGCTTTATGAAGAGCCGAAATATATGCATACCTGTCATCACCTGTCCTGTCATAAGACCCTATCTTCTTCTGCACAATATCCTGAACAAGCTGCCTGTCAGGCTCTTTCCCATCAGATGCTGAATTAACAACAAGTTCCAGAATATTAAGCAACCGCCTCCCATCACCATTACTATGATCAATAATGAGATCTCTCACATCCTTACCGGCTTTAATTTTTATCTCAGTTTCATCCCTGACAAATTTCAAGCCTCTATTAAAAATCTTCACCAGATCCTCTTGAGATAACGGGGAAAATTCGAGAATTCTCAATCTTGAGAGAAGTGCCCGGTTCATCTTATAAGCGGGATTCTCTGTTGTGGTGCCCATGAGGATTATATCTCCACTCTCAGCATACGGCAGGAAAGCATCCTGAATATGTTTGTTAAAATGATGTATCTCATCAACAAAAAGGACAAGCGGTTTCCCTCCAACCTTCTTCATATCTACGGCCTTTTTCATCAGATCCCTGATCTCACCGATCTTCGATACCGTGGCGGAAAATTCAGATGAAGGGAGATCCAGCTGTTTAACCAATATTCTTGATAATGTTGTTTTGCCTGTCCCCGGAGGCCCCCAGAAGATCAGAGAGCTGAGATATCCTCTGTCAATAAATGATCTTACGATCTTACCGGGTCCTGTAAGGTGTTCCTGGCCGATAAATTCTGATATATTCTCAGGCCTGAGCCTGTCAGCCAGGGGAAAGATATCTGTTTTATCCTTTTTCTTACCCATATTCAAATTATTTAAAATATTTTATTCCCGATTCAAAGATCCGCTGAAACTTATTGCCCGGTATATTCTTAAAAGTACCGGCAGTTACCCTCTCCGAGTGACCCATTTTTCCGAATATTCTGCCATCAGGACTGGTTATTCCTTCGATCGAAAAATCCGAGCCATTCGGGTTGAATTTGATATCATAGGTCGGATTACCTTCAGGGTCGGTATATTGTGTTGCGATCTGTCCGTTTATCTCCAATTGTTTTATCAAATTATTTTCTGCGGAAAAACGGCCCTCACCATGCGAGACAGGGATCGTATGAATATCCCCGGCTTCAGACAGGAGGAACCAGGGTGACAAAGTCGATATTACTTTTGTATTTACCATTGTTGAGACATGACGTCCCAATGAATTAAAAGTAAGCGTTGGTGAGTCCTCGTTCAGATCCCTTATCTCTCCATAAGGGAGGAGCCCCAATTTGATCAATGCCTGAAAACCGTTGCATATCCCAAGCATCAATCCTCCCCTTTTTTCAATTAGTCCCGAAGCAGCTTCACTTACATGAGGGTTCCTGAATACTGCAGCTATAAATTTCCCGGAGCCATCAGGTTCATCTCCTGCTGAAAACCCTCCGGGGATTGATATTATCTGGGAGTTAGTGATCGCCCCGGCAAGCCTTTCAATAGAAGCCCTTATATTATCTGCATTCAGATTGTTAAAAACAATTGTCTCAACAACACCTCCGGCCCTCTCGAATGCTCTCGCAGTATCATATTCACAATTAGTCCCGGGAAATACAGGTATCACTATCCTGGGTTTCCCGAATTTCGAAACCGCAGTTACAAGTCCCCTCTTTTTGTATAATATAGTTTCCGGTTCTTTTTTAGTTGAGGAGATCATCGTAGGAAATATTTTTTCCAGTGTGTCTCCGGAAACATTTATTAATTCTTCTAAATCTATTTTTTCTTCTCCGGATTCTATAAAACCTGTTTTTGTAACCTCTCCCAACAATTTAAATTTGATCGAATCGAGATCTCCTTCTACTTCAAAAACTATCGATCCGTAATCAGGAGAAAACAATTTTTCCGGTTCAATATTCTTCTCAAATCTGAATCCTTTTTTATTTCCTGAACACATCCTGAACAATGAATATGCTATTCCGCCTTCTCCGACACTTGATGCAGAGATGATCTTCCCTCTCTTTATCTGTTCATTCATTAATTTGTAACCATCTTTTAAACATCCAAAATCGGGCATTTCAAATTCATCTCTTTCACACTTGAACAGATAAACCCGGTTCCCTTCATTTTTAAATTCAGGAGAAATTATATCTTTTACATCTGCTGTCTCTACTGCAAAAGTGATCAGTGTGGGGGGAACATTCAAATCCATGAATGATCCGGACATACTGTCCTTCCCCCCTATGGCTGCAATCCCAAAATGGCGATGGGCTGTGTAAGCACCTGTAAGAGCTGAAAATGGTTTTCCCCATTTTCCCGGATCGTTCCCGAGTTTTTCAAAATATTCCTGTAAAGATGTCCTTATTCGTGAAAAATCCCCCCCTGTTGCAACTATTTTTGATATTGCTTCTACAACAGAATAATAGGCTCCGTGAAACGGACTCCAGGATGATATTCTGGGGTTAAATCCGAAGCTCATAAGTGTCGCTGTAGTTGTCTCTCCATTCAATACGGGAATCTTTGCCGCCATCGCCTCAATATCTGTAAGTTCGTATTTCCCACCCAGGGGCATCAATACAGTGCCTGCACCTATTGAACTGTCAAACCTCTCGGTCAGCCCTTTCTGACTTCCCCGGTTGAGACCTGTAAGCATATTGATCCATGCTCCCCTGAAAGATCCGTTTTTCGGCCTCATATCGTATTTAGTAAAATAATTATCTTTATCTTCCGGAGGATTTACCAAAACAGATGAGAACTGCCTGACACCATTGGAATCAAGAAATTTCCTGCCGATATCAACGATAAGATCTCCTCTCCAATACATCCTTAATCTGTTATCATCCGTAACTTCCGCTATCTGCACAGCAATAAGATTTTCATCCTCGGCAAATTTAAGCGCCTTTTTAACATCCTCACTTTTTAAAACTACCGCCATTCTCTCCTGAGATTCTGAAAGCGCCAGCTCTGTACCGTCCAGCCCCTCATATTTTTTCGGAACTTTATCGAGGTCTATCCTTAAACCCGGAGCCAGTTCACCGATCGCGACAGAAACGCCTCCGGCACCGAAATCATTTGATTTCTTTATGAGCCCGGTAAAATCAGGTTCACGAAATAACCTCTGCAACTTCCTCTCTTCAGGAGGATTTCCTTTCTGCACTTCCGCTCCGGCTGTAATGATCGAACTTTCATCATGTTCCTTCGACGATCCGGTAGCACCACCGATACCGTCCCTCCCTGTTTTCCCCCCTATCAGAAGGATCACATCCCCTTTTTCAGGTTCCTTCCTGACAACATTCTTTTTCGGGACTGCTCCTATTACAGCTCCTACTTCCATCCTCTTTGCTACATAACCTTCATCATATATTTCAAATACTTTTCCTGTCGCCAATCCTATCTGATTTCCATATGAACTATACCCCCTGGCAGCTTCAGTAGTGATCTTTCTCTGAGGTAATTTCCCCGGTATTGTTTCAGAAACATTTTTTCCTGGATCTCCGGAACCTGTAACCCTCATAGCCTGATAAACATATGATCTCCCGGAAAGTGGATCACGAATAGCACCTCCAAGACAAGTTGCAGCACCCCCGAAAGGCTCTATTTCCGTGGGATGATTGTGTGTCTCATTTTTAAACATTATGAGCCATTTTTCTTTATTACCATCTACAATAATATCTCTTTCAATACTGCAGGCATTTATTTCACCGGAGATCTCCATATCATCCAGCAATCCCTCCGCCCTGAGCTCTTTCATACTCAAAGTTGCAATAGACATCAATGTAAGCTCTTTATCCCTGCCGCTATAGACTTTTTTGAAAGATTCAAGTAAATCACTATAACCACTCTTCAAAGGTTCATTAAAAAAACCATGTACAATGTTCACATTTTCTATCCCGGTCTCGAAAGTTGTATGCCTGCAATGGTCAGACCAGTATGTGTCAAGTATCTTTATTTCTGTTATTGTCGGATCTCTCTTCTCTTCATTTAAAAAATAGTCCCTGGTAAAAATAATATCGTCAAGAGACATTGCCAGTCCATTTTCTTTCCTGAACTTATCAAGCTCAACTTCACTTTTTCGCCTGAATGAATCAATAGTTTTTATACTATCCGGTTTGTTGAATACACGTTCCAGGCTTTCAGGTTTTTCAAATGCTGCTTCCCTGGAATCGACTGGGTTTATCAGATATTTTTTTATTTTTTGTATTTCTTCATCAGCCGGAATACCGGCAAACACATAGATCCTTGCTGTCAGGACGATTGGCCTCTCCTGAAGAGTTATGAGCTGAACAGCCTGTGATGCAGAATCTCCTCTCTGGTCATATTGACCGGGAAGATATTCAACTCCCAGTGCAAATTCATCCTCTCTGAGTTCAAGTTTTTCAAAATGGACAATATCGACCGGAGGTTCTGAAAAAACCTGTGTTACTGCATTGGAAAATTCTTCATTAGTAAGGCCGGACACATCATATCTGGAAATTATCCTGAGAGAATTAAGGTTCTCTATTTCAAGATTTTCTTTAATATCATCTAAAAGATTTTTTGACTCGGTGTCATATCCTTCTTTTTTTTCTACAAATATCCTTCTCACTTCCGGCATGGGTTCCCTCTGATAAAATTATACCACAGCACATAGAATATATCCTTGGGGACGGTGCATTCGTTTTTGAGTTTAGATTTCTGATTTGCGCTTTTTTGCATCCTTATACATTCTTCCAAGTGAATTAAATTTCACATCACTAAAAAAGTCTAATTGATAAATTTCTTTATAAGTTAATCCAGAAAGATCCTTCAAGTTTATTAGTAACTCTCCCCTGAGCCTCTTCCCCTTTAATGTTGTTGTGTCTAATTTATATGGGTCCAATTTAAATTTTTTTTCAAATTCATATAGAATCTTTTCAATTGACTCAAAATAAATATCATTTTCTCTTTTTCCTGAAAGATTATTATCCTCAGCTTTTCTTCGATCATATTTTTCTATTGCTTTATCTATGAAATTTCTATTCCCAAAAATAGGCCCCATTTTAGTCTTAACCAAAGGCAGAGATTTTATCCTGTTCTCATTTATAAATGATTTGAAGACTTGTAAACTCTTAAATGATTCTCTTATGAAAGAATTATCAATTATGTTATCCCCTATTTCTCCAAAATAGAGTTTAGCACTTGACCATTCATATTCAATAAAATCCGTTACAAGGCCAGCTTCAACCGGGTTATTCAATACATATGCAAATGCCTTTAATAAATACTGTTCCTTTTGAATTAATGTTGATCTAAACCGATCTTGGAACACATATCCTCTACCCCCGTGTTCTTTTCTATAAATTGTCCCAAACTCTCCATTTGTCCTTTTAAAAAAGTCTGACATTCTTCCTGAAGTATTCTGGACAACCAAATGGTAATGATTATCCATAATGCAAAATGCAAGGATAGAGATTTTACATTTTTCACTATTCTTTTTTACCAGATCAAGGAATGCATTCTTCTCTTTTTTGTTCTTAAATATTGGGAGTCCATCATGACCTCGATTCATAGCATGATGGAATGCTCCCATATAAGTTATTCTTGCTCGTCTCATAAGTGAATGCTATCAGAATACTTTCAAAAACGAAAGCACCGTCCCCCATATCAATTACCGTCCCATCCGGAAATTCTGGCCATCAGCCACCAGAAAGCTTTCCCCTTATTTTCACAACTTTTAAAAGTAGTATGCCCCGCTTCATTTCCATTATATTCAGGATGCTCCAGGGGGATTCCATTCTCTGTGTGCTGTTCTCCATTGAACCAGCAATCCAGATCTGCAAAATCAAAAAGCACTTTATTATTATCCCTGCAATATTGCCTGATCTGTTCATTCCGGTCATACCTGTTCCTATCATCAGATTGTGCATTTCCCGTCATATAAACAAAAATGACATCCGGAAATTCCTCTTCAAGGTCTGATAACTTCTGCAGGTAATTTTCCAACTCGGAGGAAGAATAATAATCCATTTGTGAACACCAGGCAAATATGGATACATTCACATCATTGTCCCTCAGCATAGACCTTGTCAGTTCCAATCCATATGATGATTCCCAGTATAGATCAGGGGAAACATAAGTTTCACAATATCCGCCGGAATACTGCCCGTCCATCAGTGAGAGATAATCGACAGTATCAGGCATGTTGCAATTATCAGGATAATAATTGTATTTCTGACTTTTTTGTATCGATCCGGAAAAATTTCCATTCATCAACCTTTCAAGGCCTGTTTTTATCTGACTGCCGTGAGAAGTATGACAATAATGAACATTTATTATTTCCTTTACTTTTTCGATCCATTCATCCGGTATTGAATCAAGGTCAGTCGATGTATGATCAGCAATTATGGCTGCAGCACTACCGGGAAGTTCATCGCTGTTATTATCTGTCGCCGATCCTTCATCAACACTGCAATTTGTGATTGGAAAAATCAATAAAAAAATTAGAATAAAAAAATATAAGAATTTCATAAGATCTCCTCCGCTACTTAAATAAATATTACGGGAAAATCTCTCAAATAAAATTAAAGCTCTTTATCAAACCTGTTAAAAATCTTATCTATACCGGACATCAGAGCTTTTTTTGAAAAAGCTTCTACAAGCTCCTCTTTGGAACATAGTTCATTTATATTGCCATCATTCATTATCAATTCTCTGAAACTTGATTTTTCTGTCCATGATCTCATCGCATTGTCCTGAACAAGTTCGTACACCTTCTGCCTTGGTATCCCTTTATCAAGAAGTAGTGTCAATATCTTTTGCGAATAATATACTTCATTCGTAATATCCAGATTCCTCTTAACATTCTCCGGATAAACAACAAGTCCTTCAAGGACAAATTTTATATCATCGATCATCAGATCAGCAAGGTGGAATGAATCGGGAAAGATCACCCTCTCCGCAGATGAATGGGAAATATCTCTCTCATGCCATAGGACATTATTTTCCATCGCTACAGAAAGATTACCTCGAAGAATTCTGGCAAAGCCTGATATCCTTTCACACTTTACAGGATTTCTTTTGTGAGGCATGGAAGAAGAGCCTTTCTGACCCCTGGTGAATGGTTCTTCAGCTTCAAGAACTTCTGTCCTCTGAAGATGTCTTATCTCAACTGCGATCTTTTCAAAAGCACTTCCAAGAGATGCAATAGCGAATATCACCTCCATATGCCTGTCCCTCTGAATTATTTGAGTAGAAACTTTACAAGGTGTAAGATCAAGTTTTTTCAATGCTTTATCTTCGCCTTCAGGCGGGAAATGGATATATGTCCCTACAGAACCAGAGATCTTTCCTACTGAAATTGTGTCCAGAGCCTTTTTCAACCTTTCAATATTTCTGTTCAATTCCTCATACCAGATAAGATATTTTATCCCGAAAACGACGGGTTCCGCATGGATACCATGAGTCCTTCCTATCGATATGAGATCTCTATATTTGAATGCACCATCAAGCATTACCTTTCTGAGAGATTCGCATTTTGTAATTATATTTTCGAGAGACTCTCTAAGGAGAAGTGATAACGCAGTATCAACCACATCGTATGAAGTGATCCCTTTATGAACATAAGCTGAATCCTGCCCGATCGACTCTTCAACCGAGGTCAAAAAAGCAATCACATCATGTTTTACTTTCTTTTCGATCTCGTCGATCCTTTTAATATCAAAGGACGCATTCTCCCTGATATTCTTCATACTATTATCAGGTACTTCACCCCAGCTGTGCCAGACCTCAGTGATCGCTATCTCAACATCAAGCCATTTCCTGAATTTATTTTCGGGACTCCAGATCTTCTTTATTACATTTGATTCATATCTTTCTATCATACTTCCCCCGGTATTTAAAAAATAAGTTTACTTAACCTTAATCTTTGAGAGTGCTTCCTGAACAAGCTCATCATACTTTTTCTGAGAATAATTTTTCTTACAAAATTTCACAGCATTCTCTGAGATCTTCTTCCCTTTCGCTGATGCCGCCTCCCTGATACCTTCTGCAAAATCTGCTGCTTCCGGGTTCTTCAGGATCGCAATATCAGATGTAATACTCTGGGTATGAGTATAAAGGTTTGTTGCAACAAGAGGGACACCGCTTTTGAGATATGAATAAATTTTTAAAGGAATATTTGTACCCAGTATCCTCGGTGAAACAAGAATATCAGATATATTCAGAAAATATGGGATCTCATCCGGAGATTTGCTGCCGAGGAGGATCACTTTATCCTGAAGGCCTTTCTCTTTTACCTCGGTTCTTATCTTTTCCACCTGTGCCGGTTTCCCTCCGATCAATACTAATTTGAATTTGTCATCAAGCATATCCATACATTCAAGCAGGAGCGGGATCCCCTGATAGGTTTCAAGAGTGCCGGCATATGTAATAACTTTCTTCCCTTCAGCATTCACCTCTTTTTTATATTTTTCCAACTTCGAACTATCCAGTTTTTCAGGAGTATCATCGATAAAATTTTCAATTATTGTTAATTTCTTATTCTCAGTAATAGTTGATGCATAGTCATAAAGCGCTTTGCAGATAACGATAACTGATCTTGCATTGTTCAGGGATATCTTCTCGGTCTTCCTGAAAATGGAAGTAATAAATTTTGATTTTGTGAACTTGAAATTCTCCATCTGCTGTACAAGTGAAGAATGCATATCGTATAAATGCGGAGTCCCCGTCATTTTGCTGAAGAAAGCTCCCATTATATTAGCCTCTTCATGAGTATGGATCATGTCGTACTTTGTCCTCATAAGCCGGCCTGCTGCCTTAAAAAAAAGAAACAGGTCAAGAAATATTTTTGCTGAAGAAGGCCCGGTCTTAACAGATTTCACAAAGGGAGGTTTTAAACATCTATAGATCTTCAACCCCTTGATATCCTTATCTTCACCTAAGGGGTAAGTAACAAGGTCGATCTCGTGCCCCAGTCTTGAGAGTGATTTTATTCTAAAATATTCTGAAAAAGGAGTACCCCTGGGCTCGAAGAACGGCTCAGGTGCGATCATCAATATTTTCATCTTCAAATCCGTAAGTTTCTCTTATAGTATAAACATTTTTATTAAGTCCCTCATGATAAACCCTTGTCAGCATTTCAGCGAGCAGTCCAAGGGTTATTATCTGGAAACCAAGGAATAACACCAATACTGTAAATGTCAGAAGAGGCCTGTCGGCAGATTTTCCGAGAAAATATTTTTCATAAGTTATATATAATCCTGTCAAAAATCCGGTGCTCATCATTAACATTCCCAGACTTCCAAAAATCTGAAGAGGCCGGTGGGAAAAAGAGAGCAGGTATTTAATAGAGATCAGGTCGAGTATCACCCGGAATGTTCTTCCCAGCCCGTATTTTGATTTGCCGAATCTCCTTTCACGATGATTTACCGGGATCTCGATCGATCTGATACCGATCCTCGATGCAATAGCAGGAATATACCTGTGCATCTCTCCATACAATTTAAGAGTTTTAACTACATCTTTTTTAAATCCTCTTAATGTGCATCCATAATCATGAAGTTTTACTTTAGTTATAAACGAAACCAGTTTGTTCCCGAAATAAGAGGGGATCTTTTTTGTAAGGCTGTCCTTCCTCTTCTTTCTCCAGCCATTCACTATATCAAATCCTTCATTCAGTTTCTCTAATATATCAGGAATGTTTGCCGGATCATTCTGAAGATCAGCATCCAGAGTTATTACATAATCGCCGGTACAGAGTTCGAACCCTGCTGATATAGCAGAACTCTGGCCGAAATTTTTTCTGAAATTAATTATCCTGACAGACTTATCTTTTTTTCTGAGATCCATCAATCTTTCGAGGGAATTATCCGTACTTCCGTCATTTATAAATATGACCTCATATTTTTTTACAAATCCTTCCAATACTTTCTTGATTTCATCGAAAAGGATCGTGACATTTTCTTCTTCGTTGTATACCGGGATAACAATTGATAATGATCTACTTTTATTCATCAATAAACCCCAACTCATTCAAATTTTTCATTACATCATCTGTCTCAACCCCGGGTTTAAGCACCACATGAGAAAGAGGGTGAAGTATCTTTCCCATACTTATTCTACCCCAGATTCTTTCATGAAAAAAGTAAGATATCAACTTGAATACCATGTCAAGTCCGCCGATCTCCAGTGCAGTTGTCACCTCACCTGTTAACAGGTAAGCAATGCTAAAGGTGATAGTGGTTGCAATTACTCTCCAACTTATTGCTTTTGCAATACTTCGTGTGTTTGTTTCTTTCATTAGATTTTCTCTGATTTTTGAAAATGATTATACATTTTTTATAAGACTTTTTCAATAAGTAAACAGTCTGTTCATTAATAGGAAAAACAAAATCCAATGTTGTATCTTTTTTTAAATAATAATAATATAATGGGCACAGGAGATAGTATGAGAGACGTGGATGAACTAATCTTAAGATTAAAGATCGAATTGGGGAAAGTCGCCCCGGAAAATAAATTCAAAATTGCAATAGAAGCCGTCGCTGAATTTTATATGTCAAATTTCAATATATCAAAGAATGAAGTTGCACTATTATTTGCAGACAAACAAAGAGCTGTTCTCTCTTTTGCACACCCCTCTTACCTTATAAATGCAGGGATGATCCCGGTAAATCTCAGCGAAGCTATCGCTTCAAGGATCTTCCGAAGCGGGAAAGGATTCATAGATAACAATCTGCAACAGCAGAGGCATCTTTTTATTTTTGAAAGTATAAAAACGCCTGATAACAAGATCATGCCGATCTGGAAAATGATAGCATCAAGGATATCACACGCTGGCGATAATATAGGAATAATAGAGATCTCAAAAAGGTCTGTAGCCTTTGCTGATGCAGGTGAAGATTTCTCTGATTCCGATCTGCACTTTCTTGAAGAATCAATAAAAAAGGTAGCTCCAATTATCAGTGAAGTAATGCCGAAAGATTTCAGAGGAAAGTTTAAATGAAAAAACGTTTAAAAGAGATCCTCCTTGAATTGTCTGTTCTCACGAACAGAGAGTTTACTCTTGCTTCCGGGAAAAAAAGCAACTTTTATGTTGATGCCAGGATCACCACTCTTCATCCTGAGGGAGCATTCCTGATAGGGAAATTATTCCTTGATATGCTTGAAGGTATTGAAGTAAATTCCATTGGAGGATATTCGATCGGAGCAGATCCGATAGTTTCATCTATATCTGTTCGCAGTTTCATTGAGAAAAAACCAATTCCTGCTTTTATTATAAGAAAGCAGGAAAAAACATACGGAACAGGAAAAATTATTGAAGGGAATTTTAAAAAGGGGGACAAGGTCATAATCTTTGATGATGTTGTTACCTCGGGCGGATCGATCCTTAAAGGGGCTGCTGAAGTTGAAAAAGCCGGAGGTTCGGTTATGGGTGTAATGGCCGTGATCGACAGAGAAGAAGGTGGCAGGGAAATGATAGAAACCGCCGGCTACCCTTTCACTTCAATATTCACAAAGAGCGATCTGCTCTGATAATTAAAAAAAAAGGCGGCATCACTATCGACACCGCCTTTTCATTTATTATAATTGACCTTTAACGTCTCTTACTTTACCTCCAGGTATAAGGAGATACATTACCACCAAGATCTCCAATTGAATCTGCAAGGAGTTGAGCTACATACCTTGCATTATGGATATATCCGTGAGGTTCTTTTTTTGACAGCTGATAGTTATAAGCAGCTTTCAGAAGGTTTGCAGAGAATCTGTATCCATTTGAATATGATGCTTCTCCACTATCCACAAATCCATTATTGTTAAGGTCTTTGAAGAAATACGGATAGGTATGAGAATCATAAACAAGTGGTGCTTTAGACTGCCTCGCAACTATTTGCATACGTGCATATAAAGATGCCTCAAGTCCTTTTATTTCATATTTCATTGCTTCCGTTACATCCCCGTCACCATCATAGTCGGGAATATTTGCAGGCCTGATCCCGCTGAACTTGAACTTGGATGGATCTGATCCCGGATTGGGCTGTGAGATATCCTGTCCGTGGCAATTCACACAATCTGCCTGGTTCGGTTTCTGAACATTATGGCCTGTGTTAGGTGATTTACCCATGGTACCCATATGGCATTGGACACAGGTTACAAATCTGTCATCATGGTTCGGATACATCTGTCTCCCTGCATATACTTTGCCGGGATACTCGTATCCACCCTGTACTTCTGTTCCGAAAAGGACTGCCGCAGTCGGGAAATAATGGATATTTGTAAAACTATAATTCCCGGTTCCTCCGGCTATCTTGCTGTCTACTGATGCCTTTGATGCACGCCCCTGGTGACAGGCCATGCATAAATTACTTGCGTCTCCTAGATCAACAACAGCTCCGGATGGAAATTTAACTTCCGGTAATTGGATCAGTGAAGGAGGACCTGTGTGACATGTAGTACAAAGCATGCCGTTTGCTATCGGTTCAGGATCTTCATTGGTTCCGGTAGCTGCAAATTTAGCAAGTCCTGTTGCACTATGACATCTTGCACAACTATTACGAACCTCGCCGTCTCCATCCCAATGTCTCCAGGCTTCATGTGAACCGGCGAAATGGCCCTCATCATCTCTGCTCATTGTGGACATATCTACACCACCGGTCACAGAGTTCATGTCAGCAATAGAATCATACATTAGTTGGATCAGGTATTTACCGCCGTGAGCGAATGCTCCGGGATCTTTTTGTGATGTCTGGTAGTTATATGCTGCTTTAGCAAGTCTTGGTGTAAATTTCTTATAACTGTTTGCATAAACAGCTTCACTTTCATCGATTACACCATCATCATTTGTATCAGTGAAAAAATAAGGATACGTATGTGATTCATAGCCAATTGTAGTACCAACAACATTCCTGGAATATACAAGCATTCCATTAAAGAGTTTATTCTGAAGACCCTTAAGTTCATAATAGATTCCCTCTGTCTTGTCTCCGTCACCATCATAATCGGTAAAAGAACCGAAATAACGGATATTATGGAGATCTTCTTTGCTCTCAATTCCGCTGTGGCACGTATCGCATTGTTCCACTTTTATTTCAAGAGAATGGGGATCGTGACAATCAGTACAGGAGTTGTATCCGGTTACATGACCGAATTTCCCATCATAGGTCTGTCCGGCATATTCATAACCGCCTTTTACAAGAGTGCCGTAAAGGATCGCTCCTGCAGGAAAGTAGTGAATATTCGAGAACCTTATCGAGGAAGAAGGTGTATCAAGCGGCAATCCTGCAAGACCTGCCGAAACTAACGGACCGGAAGATCTTCCCTGGTGACAATTCATACAGATACCCTCATTTCCAAGCGGTTCATGGGTTCCATCTTCTTTCAGCGGGCCCCTGACCGTTATTCCTGAAGGAAATTTTACACTGGCAAAAACCTTTGGTGTCCCATTTTCAACATTAGTATGACAGGTTTCACAAGTAAATGATCCCGGTTCATGAGCATTTGCAACAGCTCCTGTATTCGTAAATTCCTCAAACCCTCCGGCGCTGTGGCATTTGGCACATCTTGAGGGTACCTCCGCCGGATCGTCCTCGTCCCAATGGACAAATGCTTCAGATGTTGAATCGTTATGCCCTGAATCGGCAAATAGCGAATCCTGAACAGTTTCGAACATTGCCTTATCCATATTACAGGACTGCAGAACAAACAATCCTGTAAGAAAGACAAAACAGATTCCGATTATTGATAAATTTTTTCTTTTATTCATCGTTTTTCCTCCGTTATTTCCAACTGTAACCAAAGGAAACTTCAAATATATTGGCCTTATAGTCATTGTAGCCAAAATCATTTTCCTTAAAATCAACATACCTGTAATTCAACTGACCGATAAAACCTTTTTCACAAAAATACTTGAAGAAGAGTTTAAAGTTAGTTCTTGTTAATTCCCATGATCCGTTGTTCTTGTAGTAGTTAAGATAAGCTCCAAGCCCTGTCTTGTTACTCAACTTTGAGTACACATAGACATCAAACAGGTTTGAAGTTCCTTCAAAAAGGATATCCCAGAAATAGGTCCCTTCTCCACCGCTCCATGATGGTGGATAGTAAATACCCCTTTCTCCTTTTCTCGTTACATCAATAAGGGCATAACCCGCTGAAAAGTGGAGTTTTTTCTTATAAATTCCCATCCTCAGATTAATCTGATTCTTGTCGGATTCCCACATCTCACCTTTCTGATCACTCTTTGATTTATTAAACAGATATGAACCGCTGAAGTATAGATCTTTTTTCTTGTATTTAGCAGTCAATCTGAATCTGTGAAAATCTGTCGGTGAAATGAGTGTAAGCGGATTATCATAAGTCCCGTACTGGTAATCTGCAGTAACCCTCATTTTCTTAGAAGGTTTCCAGTTCAAATTCCCAAATATCCCCGACTTTGATGTAGGCTCATTATAATCCTCGATCACAACCTCATCTTCTACATCTCTCTGCTCCATCCTATATCCGAGAGTGAACCCGAATTTCAAATTCGGCTGAAACTGAAGCCCTGCTTCAACTCCGCCCATTTCATACTTGAGGTCCATTGATGTTTTAACACCATCAATTGTCATTGAGCCGGTCTGGTCAAAATTATTATAGAAGGTCGTTCCAACCAGAGCCATCTTGTCACTCAGGAAATAGGTGAAATCGAGATCATAAACCTGGAATTTTCTTGAAAAATCGCCTTTCCCGTTATTATCATACGTTATTGGAACTCCGATATGGTCAGAACCCAAGGCTTCTTCACTATAAGTAAAATCTGTATCCTGATCCATTATCTGCATACTACCTTTAAGCAGCAGTTTCCTAAATGGATTGAATGTGAATTTAGCAGAATGGGTATTTCCCTTCATGTTATAAGGCATGTTAAGGCTGAAATAATTGAGATAGGTTGGATACCTTGCATAATCTCCACCATCAGCATATCCGGGTAGGAACATTGAGTTTGCATTCTCAAAATCGATAAATTTTTCTTCAAGGACAAATGCAAAAGTTTTTCCCGAATAATCAAATCCGAGAGTAACTTCTGTTGACATCTCATCAATAGGTTTTTCAAATTCAAATTCAACTCTTCCGATATCAAGTGTATTTACGCTCATTCCTTTTTTTGTGTAGCTGTTAAAATCTATATATGCATGAACACTCTTTCCAATCCATACTTTCAACAGGCCTGAATCATTGATCCTGTCAAATGCAAAAGTATGAAAATCATGCCCCTCAAGATGGTCATTATAGAAATACTCTGATTTTCTTCTGTCAAATTTGAACTTGTACTTTCCACTCTTCATAATATCGAGGCCCATGCTTTCGAATGGATCACCACCGAAGTTATTAACGTAGACATTCATATAATCGAAGTATTTGTTCAATTTTCCTACGGGTGCAAAATGGATCTTGAAGTTAAAAAGTCTGAGTCCATCACCCAGGTTGATATCTTCCTTATATTTTTCTTCAACACCACTGATATCAACAAACCTGTATCCGACTACGAATTTACCGTAGAATTCATCTTCAGCTTTATCTTCAGCAATAAGGGATGCTGAGGATACAAATCCGCAGAACAGGATAACCATTAAAATCGTTATAAATGATTTATTAAATTTCATGATTCTGCTCCTATTTTAGAAATAATTTATCCAGGTTGGATCCGTGGATAGCTGAATGGCAATTTGCACAATTTGTATCATTAGCAAGAAACCTCAAATGCCAGTCCGGTGCAACAGCATGGCAACTAAAACATAATTCCCTGACACTCTGGTGCTTTAACATATGCCTGTTAGGTGATCCGTGAACATCATGACATACCGTACAGCCCTCAACTTTTGACGCTTCATGTTCATGCATGAACGGACCGCCTTTATCACGGTGGCATTTCAGACAGGATTCCTGTTTGAATCCGCCAAGCCTCTGACGAGTAGCACTCTCATGAGGATCATGACAAGAAGTACATTCAAGAATTCCTTCTCCGACACGATGCTTCTCATTCAGGCTGAACTCTGATGCCACATCCTGGTGACATGAAGCACAAAGTTTTGTCCTTAATTTTGCCATCGAATTTACTTTCTTATGAACTCCGTGACATTTTGTACAATCAATGCCTGCTTTGGAATGTTCACCACTCATAAAACCCGCAACCACCGGTTTATGGCAGGACAAACATTGTTTGGATTTCTGAAGGGCGGTCTCATTCTTGAATGAGAATATATTCCCGGCCTCAGCATTATCCAGATGCTTTGCAGCATTTCCGTGACAGTCGATACATTTCGTACTTGAAACACCATGTGCAGTTCCGGTAAACTTCATGGAAACCTCATCATGGCACTCAGCACAAGCATTTTCGGCACCCTGTTCTCCGAAAATATCAACTGAAAGGAACACTGTCAGACATAACGTCATTAACAATACTCCAAAGATTCGATTATTCAATTTTTCTACCTCCTAATATTTATTTCGTTAAACTTTAACATTTTGATTAAATCTTTAACTATATAAAGAAGCATAAAACTTGCCATGGTGCTATAATCTAACCGGTTTTGTTTTATTTGAATTATAGGGGTTCTTCAAAGTTACAGCATTTTACCTTTGTGTTCAAAATTGAACACATGCTCAATTTTGAACAACCACTACCAGGATGAAGTTTACTTATTTCTTCGATAAGTCCTTAATAATACTCTGTAACTCCGTTTAAATACTTTATTACTCAGTTCTGTTTTTCCATTACCTTGAAGTATCTCTGCAGCTTTATAAATCGCCGGGAAGAAAGAGGGTTCTATAAGGGAAAATCTTGAAAGATTCTTCAGGTTTTCATCAGAGGGATTAGTTATCGATCTGCTCAGATAGAGTCCAAGTTTCAATCTTTTTGAATCCTTTGATTTTAAGGCTTCCGTAAAAAAAACTTCTGATTCCTCTATTTTATCCTGCATAATGAGAGCAAATCCATAACCAAGGCCAGCCTCCGCATTTTCCATATCCTTTTCCACAGCTTTTTTGTACATATTCCCTGCAAGTTGATAATTTCCGTCTATTATCAGAGTAAAGGCCTGCCCTGTTATCCGTTTAAACTTCCTTTTCTCAAGTTTTTTATCAAATTCTTTGTATACATCACCGGGATTTTCCCCCTTTTCCAGAGCCAGCAGATGATTTTTAAAGAATAAACCCAGATTTGACCTGTAACTGACGATCAGGGAGTTTAAAATCCCCACTTCATCTATAAAGAGTAGAGAGGGCATAACAATGATCCCGAGATCACCGTAAATCCTTCTTTCCGGATCATTGATACTTTTCTTCTCACCTTTCAGTTTGTCATAAAGGATCATCACCCTTTTATCAGTTTGATCATTAACGTCTACAAGGACAAAGTTCTGTTTTTTCCTTGAATTATAAGCTTTACTGAATTGTCTGAAGAATGTAACAGATTTCGGATCATCTGATCTCAGATAAAGCAATATTAATTTCCCCTTTCCTTCAAAGGGTTTCAATTCGGAGATCTGCGGAATCTTATCCCCTACTTTTATTTCCCTCAATCCATCAACATCTGCAGGAAAAATACAAAAGGTTAAAAGCAGAGTAAGGAATATTCTCATAACCCCTTCACTTTTTTATTTCTGTCATAAGAATATTCTTTATGACATCCAGGTGCGCAACTTCCCCCACTTTTGGTCTTTTCAAATCCAACAGGAAGGCTCCACTTGCCAAAGGGTGTTTCTTTTCTGATATGCTTAGGGAGGTTACTGGCATGGATCTCATGACAAGCCCGGCACGTTCTTCCCTTTGTCCTGTTCACATGAACATAATGGAGATTCCAGTCACCATCACGAAAATTTGTAAGTGCCATGGTTCTTTCCGTTTTTGCCAGTTTGCTTTCATGGCATTCGAAGCAGGAACCATATTTATTCTCTTCATAGGCTGTATAGAATTCTTTTGGGAATTCACCCTTGAGGATCATATAAAAATCTGAACCATGAGGATTGTGACATCCGGTACAATTTCCATCCTTTATCGGGCCGTGTTTGAATTTATTCCTGTTTACGATCTTAAAAATATTATGATCTTTTCCGTCCGTTCCAATCAATTTCTTATCATGGCAGTTAAGACATAATTTCAGTGGAGAAACTTTGAGGTTATTATCATAAAGAGATCCGTGTGCATCATGACAGTTGTAACATTTCTTATTCTCATTGACCACGGCATGTTTGAACTTTGCCGAATCAACCTTATCTGTTATTTTTTTGTGGCACTCATTACAAAGTTTTTTACGATCTGCAATTAATTGAAATTCATGACCGGAAGAGTGAGGGCTGTGACATTTTGAACAACCTTCCTTCATAGGAGAGTGCATTTTCTGATCTGCACCTGAAAAATCCTTATCTGAATGGCACCTTGTACATATTACTTTCAAAGGCTCAACAAGGAGGAATTTATTATCTGAACTATGGGACTCATGACACAATGAACAATTTCCTGAAGCGTTCGGTCCATGAACAAATTTTTTGCTCATCGGATCTTCATCATGGCAATCAAAACAGACATTATCGATCCTCTTCTGTTTTAAAAAAGCCTTATAATCCCCACCATGCGAAAAATGGCAATCTGTACAATCTCCCGAAGAGACCGCATCATGCACATTCTTTTTGTCGGTCTGATCATCATGGCATTCATTACAATGTTCATTAATATTTGAGATCTTGGCAAACTTGTGATCACCGGTCTTTTCATGACAAGTCAGGCAATCATCTTCAACGGGTGCATGGATCACTTTATAGTCCTTCATGTCCTTATGACACTCTGAAGTCACACAACTTTTTTCGGCACCGCTCGTAAAAGAAAAAAGAAATAAAACAGCTAATAATGCAACAAATAATTTCATTTAAAACCTCCTATCTTTCGTAATCTTTTGGAGAATGATCTTCTCCATGGCATTGCAGGGAGCAATACCCTTTATTACCTATTATTTCAAACTTTAACTCACTGTTAAGATTTGGAAAAACAGTACTGGTATCAAAATTGATAAGCCCTGGATTTCTCTGTGACCCATGCGGATCGTGACAAACAGAACATGGAGTATTCTCTTCATCGATATGCTTCTTGTGATATTTAAAAATGGAAAAATTTTCACTCATCACGATCTCTGGCCTGTGACACTTCCAGCAAAGATCATAATTCGACTGCTGATAGAGCATCGAGGGTGCTACAATATATTTCCTCTCAAGAATATATTCATGAGTCGAACCATGCGGCCCGTCAAGGCCAGTGCCACCATTCTTTCTGGAATTATTAGAGTTATGGCAATTAGTACAATACATCCTTGAAGAACTATTCCATTTATTCCTTAAAGACGGGACATAATTCCCATTGCCCTGAGATGCAACAGGATGGAAGCTCGAGTTGGATGGCTGAAAAGCGACTCTGAGATCAGGATTTTGATTCATACGTACCAGATCGGAGTTGTTATACCTCTCCTGACCGTGACATTTCAAACAAACTTCATATTCATATTGAGCTTCCGAAACAATTGAACCTCCGATCGTCATCCCTGATGCACCTTTTAACCTGCCATTCAGATATGGCGGAGCTGCTTTTGAAGAGTTTGCTTTATGTGGATCGTGACAATCAACACATTGGGTGTGAATAGAAGCAGATAGAATATTTTCTTCAGGATCATGAATATTATTAAAATTTCCTACTTTATGAGAAAAAATTTTTTCAATTTCACTTTTGATATCTGATCCTGTATTTCCATTATGGCAAACCAGGCAAACCTGGCTGTCAGCTCTTGAACTTAATAATCTTTCTTTTCCTGCCGCATTATGAGGATGATGACAATTCTGGCAAGAATTTTCCATTACAGATGAAGAATCTGAATAAGGCCAGGGATTTTTCCCCATACCATTCCAGGATGCAGTTGAAACATCATGCGTTGATATGCCACTATACCCATTAAAATCATGACAGGTTTTACAAAGATCCCCGTTTAAAATTGTTTTAACCAGAAATTTAGGGAAAACATCTTCATGAGGATCGTGACATGATGTACATTGTATCTTTCCTGAGCCATCATAGCTGACAGGATCACCGGAATGAGGGTGTTTTAATTCAGATTTGGCTGAGACTGCATGGGAGCTGTCAAACGAAACAGGATGATCATCTGAAATATTCCTCCCGAGATTTGAATGCCTGTTCTGCGGAAGTCTTCCCCCATCGGTGTTTTTTACAGAAATATTTCTTGGCCCTTTCAAAATCTGACCCATGGCAATATTCCCGTCGTGACAAGATAGACAAAGCTTGGTTGCACCATCCGGCTGATCTATAGTTGAATAAAGAGTCGAACTTTCATAAAGAATATATTCTATATTGGATTTTTCTCTATTCCATAAGGGACCTTTGCTATTACCTGGAACATGTGTTGTATGGCAGAACATACATATCATATTTGTCCCGCTTGCTTTGATATCACCGGTTCCTGTTGCAGATAAATTATGCTTGGAATGGACAATGCTCTTCGGACTCAGATTGAGAACAAACATCATAAAAAAAATGTATAAAATAAGTCTTTTCATTTCACCTCATCCACAACTTTAAAAACCTGACAACGGCTGTTATAAGTATCCGCTATATAGATCGAATCATCTTTGTTTATCATAATACCTGAAGGCATCCAGAACTTCCCCTCTGAATTCCCCGGCCCTCCGAAGTAAGAGAGGAATCTGCCATTAGTATCAAAAACCTGAACAGTGTCAAACATAACATCAGTTACAAATATCCTTTTTTTACTGTCAATAGCAATCCCTTTGGGTTTAGAAAAATCTCCTCCTCTCTTCCCATTCTTTCCAAACATGCTTTTAAACTTACCCTCATGATCAAACATCTGAACCCGGAAGTTGAGGGAATCATTTATATAAATCGTGTCTTTATCAACTGCTAAATGTGTCGGATAATTAAATGTGCCCTTACCAGACCCCCTCCTTCCGAACTTTAATATCTCGATCCCTTTATCATTGTAAATAATCACATTGTGGTTTTCAGTGTCAACACAGAATAACTTGTTTTCAAAAAAAGCTATCCCTGTAATCCTTTTCCTCTGATCAGAAATAAACAATTTTTTAAATTTATATTTTTCAGAGAACTGCAAAATCAATCTGAGTGAAGAATCCGAAATATAGAATCCCCCCGACCCATCTGAACTTCCACTCACTGGAGAAAGAAAACTCATTTTCCCTGATTTTCTTATTCTCTTTAATACTTTACCTTTTTTATTTATAACCAATACCAGTCCGTTTAGCTGATCTGTTATACCTAAATTAACTTCATTGATAAAAAAAACGGAGGATGGTTTTACAGGGTTTATCTTCTTTTTCCCAAACAAAAATTTTGTTATCTTCCCATTTGCTGTCCCCTTACCAAGTTCTATAGACTTAACAAACTTTACAGATTTCGGAAAAATGAGTACTACAAGAAACAGGATCAGACAACATAGGAAGAAGGTCCTTTTCAAAACATCCTCCTCAATCTTAAAATAAAATGGTTCCTACTTTTATTTAAATTACCAAACTCATTTAAAATATACTCATAAAAAAACTCAAAAACAATTTTCCTGAAATTCCATTGAAACTTACCAATTAAACTTTCCCTGTTTCTGAAATAATTCTGAGTCTCATAATTCATGTCTCTGTAAATTAAATTTATATATATGAAGTGGTTAGGTCTAAAGTTCAGGCTACCGTAATAGGTATCAAAATTAACATAATAATCTTTTGAGTCATACTCAAGCCTGTTAATAGTAGTACTTCCAGTTAGTCTTAGATTTCTTGTTATATTAAAACCGAGGGAGAGCCTGAAATTTTTTGATACATAACTTGATGAATCAGAATCATAGTCCTCAAGTGAATACTCGCTACTAATGGATTTGGACAGGAATTTAATACCTGTCAGATTTTTTGAATAGTTCTGGAAAGGGGTAATAAGGAAATCAGATGAAATATTCTGATTCTTAGACCCCGACCTGAAAAAGAAATGGATGTATTTAAAAATATTCAGGTTCAGATTAAACTGCCTCGTTGTATCTATGAAATTATAATCCGGAAATGAGAGAAACTCATAGGAGACTATTATTTTCCCCGAGGCCGGGATCGCACCTCCTGGCATCCTGTTTATAGTGACGATCGAGTCCAGTATTTCAATCTGATAATCAACACCATCAACATATAATTCCATCAGATCATTGTCTGTTAATCTTATACTATCTATACTGATCCCAGGTGTAGTAAGAACTATAGTTTCGGAGATTGAAAAACTGAAAGATTCGCTTACAGATGCTATATCACTCTTTGAGGTATAGTCCCCCTTCTCCCTGTTGAGGAAGTATGTGATATTGATTCCTCCGGACTTGATTTTTTTTCTGTAATTGAATTCCAAGTTATAAGACAAGGCATCGATTTTCTGGAAAATATAATTTTCGAAACGACCACCAGCACTTAACTTAGTATTCAGACTATCAAACAATTGATGATGGAGAGACACTCCCAGCAAGTGTTGTTCCCCAGCTTTATTAGGAGTATTATCTTTTACGAACCTATAAGAATTCAAAAAAAACAATATCCCACTCAAATACTGTCTATGGGTTACATCAAATCTGAAAACTTCTTGATCTATATCTCCTGTCATTTTTCTAAATGAGAAAAGTGAAAAAATAGAGTTTCGTTTCCCTCTTCCATAGTATTTAAGAAAATCTGTAACCAAATTAAGTGATTTATAGTCAGAATTAAAAACTCTTTCTGAATAATCTCTTGCCTTTAATCTGAACATAGATCTCCCACCCGAGATCTTTGAAAAATTTCCTTTAAGTTCCACATTATCACTTTGCTCATCCCGTTCGGGATAAGAGATTGATTCTGAAAGTGTAATTCTTCTATATATATCCAGCATTAAAGGAAGAAGTTTGTTGGATGAAACCAACTTCAGACCATATCGGTTTGTTGACATAAAAAATCTCTCTGAGAATCTTCTGTCTGCCGTAGAATAATTTTTTTCAGCATAGAGCTGCAAATTAGTAGTTTTTTTCTTTAAAAAGTGAAGATTTATATTATAAGTATTATTTAATGAATTGTTCAGATATTCATCAGAAAAATAGAGGTTCCTGGTTTTGTTTGCAACAAGGTTCAAATCGACCCGAAATGTAAGCAGGTTTGGATGGTAGATACTTCCTTCAAAATTTAACTCCACCCCCCCTTCAAAATAATTTCTGTTGATATCCTGGATCAGATCGTCAAATATGTATTCTTCTTCAATTGTCCTCTGATATTGAAAAACCAAGGCGCCATTGAAACTATACAAATTAAAGATCTTGGGATCTGCTCCAAAAGAAAGGGAAATCAATTTAAAAAACAACACTAACAAAATAACAACTTTTAATGTTACAGAGTTGTGTTCTCTAATTGTTTTCATTTTTTAAGATTTAAACAGTTTGTAAATAATCAATTTAATCAAGCCTTTTGTCATTTGCATTTATAATTTTTTCAAAAAATATTTATTCGAAGATACATGTGGTTCGTGGCAGTCCAGGCAATTATCCCCTTTGCAGGGGAGTGAATCCCCAGTAATTGGAGTCCTGTGGCATAATACACACAATTTATTCCCTTCTTCATGTAAAAGCTTCCGGTTAACTGATTTGTGAGGAACATGGCAAGTATTGCATGCTTTGACAGCAACAGGACCATGAACATACTCACCCAGAAACTTCTCCTTTTTATGGCAGATAAAACAAATCTCCTTCCTGTTAGTAACAAGAAAACTTGAGGCACTTCTGGAGTGACATTTAGAACAATTCTTTGTCTTATAATCTGGATGAATTGAAACTATCTCCACTACATTTCTTTTCAAAAATTTTTTCTTATCAGCTTTTTGTGAAACTTGACTGGCTGTGACCGAATCAGGTTGAGGGATACCATCGAAAAAAACAGACAACCACTTCCTGTTCTTTTCCACATTGCATGATAATGACAGGAATAATGGAAATAAAATCAATATAAATATGAGCAGTCTATTATTTTGTTTCATACTCGCCAAAAGCATATACATTCACTTTACTTCTTCCGAACTGAGATGTCACAAAAAGGAGATACTCAGCTTTAAAGTCAGGAGAAATATATTTTTTAAAATAGCGTAAGTTATCATAATCTATATATATATCTGCAGGAAGGTTAATATTGTGCAGTTCACCACCAGATGAGTACATGAACAATAGTAATCGGAATTCTTTATTAAAAACCTGTACATTCTGAAATGAGGCATCAACAACATATATTGTTCCATCTCTATCAATCTCAATCCCTTTCGGCCTTACAAACTGACCGGGCTTCCTTCCTAACTTACCGAACTTCCCAATATATTTTCCTTCAAGATCAAAAATTGAAACTCTGAAGTTTGTAGTATCTGATATAAAAATTTTATTATTATTTATATTTATATTGGAGGGGTGATACAACTCTCCATCATCATGTCCTGAAGAACCTATTTTAAATAAAGTTTTTCCTGTATTTTTTTTAATTACATGGATCTGATTACCTTTTGAATCACAAATATAAATCCTGTCCCTGAAAACCTTGACATCTGTCGGGTTGAATTGCCCCTTAGATCCGTATGCTCTTAAATATTTTCCATTGAGATCAAATACAACTACCTGATCCCTCCCAGTATCCGCAACATATATAATCCTATTATCTTTATCAATATCAATATTTGCAGGCTTCTTAAGTTTCCCGATACCCTTCGTTCCAAAATAATTAAAAGACCGTTTATTCAGGTCCATTACTACCAAAGCATTTGACCTGAGGTCACATACATAAATGATCCCTTCAAATATTGCTACGCCATAGGGTTTTCTGATCACTTCCGGTCTGTCCTCATCCTCTCCGACAACAAATTTAAACAATTTCCCTTTCTTTTTTTCAACATCTTTTGATGTTGAGAATGTGGTGAGATACTGGTAACGCGGATT
This sequence comes from Candidatus Aminicenantota bacterium, assembly GCA_029938635.1. Taxonomy (GTDB): domain Bacteria; phylum Acidobacteriota; class Aminicenantia; order UBA2199; family UBA2199; genus UBA647. The sequence goes on along the minus strand of JAOZUQ010000004.1, from coordinate 83,604 downwards.
TGTCGGTAAGGGTGGATAGAATATATATTCTCTGTCCGGATCGGTTTTCACTTTCTTAAAAGAACAAAAAGGAAAACTGATTATTATGATAACTGTTAAAATTGTAAGTAATACTTTTTTGTCCATTTCAAACCCCATTTCAATAATATCCCTCTATTTCAATTCAACTTTACAATAAGACGTATAATATTAAAAGATTTCATGAATATAAAAATGACAATACAAAAAAAAACCCCCTCCATTCGAAGGGGGTTTATATACATTAAACTTATTTTGTTTCTATTTATCGTGGCAGGTAAGGCAAAGAGCACTTCCCGCATTAGATTTAACTAAAAGACTACTAACTCCAGTTACTCCATGAACATCGTGGCATGAAGAACATTGCATAACACCTGCTTGAAGCAGGTCTGCAGTGATTGTTCCTCCAAGTCCAGAGTTCTCTGTTGTCGGGTCATGAAGCCCTCCATCATTGGTTGCGAGTGTATCATCATATGTAAATGAAATCGGATGATCATTTCTCAGATCTGTTCCAACCAATCCGTTACCTGCTGACACAAAATTTGTTCCTGTTGCTCCACCAAAACTATCTATTGCAACGGAACCATCATGACAGGAAAGACATAGTTCTGAGTAACCGGAAGGCTGACCAGTTGTAGCAGTCATGGTTGTTGAAGTGTAGACCTGAAATGTAGAAGCCTGCACTTCATGGTTCCAGAGTGGTGCATCTGAAATTGAAGTATCTGAGTCATGAGGAGTGTGACATGGTACACAGATTTCCCCACCTGACCATCCATTTCCAGAAAAATCGTGTGCTGTACCAGATATTGCACTGTAAACAAATGCAGCAACTGCGAGTGAAAGTAAAATAAATAAGGCTTTTTTCATTATAAACTCCTTTACAATTTAATTTGATATGACATTTCTATGACATTTCCATGACATATAGAAATAATATAATGTTTAACTTTAAATCTGTCAATTATATGAAGTACTATTTACGGTTGGATTTATGAAAAAACTATTTACAACTTTAGTTGCAAAATCCAGTATAATGTGATATTCAAATATTGTTAGTTTTGATTTAGTTTAACAAGGAGAAATAATGGTAAATAATTTAAATAACAGAGGAAGTTTTATGATCACTATTTTGGTCATTGGCTTTCTAATCTTTTCTGTATCGGGAACTGAACTTTCAGCGGAGAAAAAAGCTGGGTCCGCCAGCCACACAGGGAAACTTCTTCAGATGTTCAAATCGGGTGGATACACCTATCTGGAATATGAGTCAGAAGGGAAGAAATTCTGGGCTGCATCAAAAATGGTAGTTGCCAACATAGGAAACATCATTGAATTTAACAATCCTCTGGTAATGAAGGATTTCTATTCAAAAACACTGAAAAGAAAGTTCGAGCTTATTTATTTTGCCGGAATGGTAAGAGCTGTTGGAAAGAGTGGTCAGCAACCAATGAGTTCGATGCAAAGCATGAAGGGGCATAAAAAAATGAACCCTGACACAAAAGTGATAAAAGTCAATCCGGGATCAGTTAAAAAAGCAGACAACGGATATACAATTGCAGAATGCTATTCACAAAAAGATGCACTAAAAGGAAAAACAATTCTTATAAGGGCAAGAGTGGTCAAGTTCTCCTCAAAGATAAAAGGGAGGAATTGGATCCACATCAGGGATGGAAGCGGAAAATCCGGGAGCAATGACATTACCTTTACAACGAAGGAGACATTTGTTCCGGGAGATCTTATTCTGATCAAAGGGACTCTCATACTTAATAAAGATATCGGTTCAGGATATTTATTTCCTGTATTTATGGAAGATCCGGAGGTTATGAAGGAGAAGAAATAAATTGCCTAAAAAAAAGACTCCCACAATTCTGATCATCGATGATGAAAAAAGTATACTCGATTCTTTCAAGTTACTTCTGGAAAAAGAGGGATTAAGTATCTTTACATCTGAAAACTCTGAAAATGCACTTTCAGTCTTAAAAACCTTCAATATCGATGTAGTTCTCCTTGACCTGAAGCTGGGGAAAGAGGACGGCCTCGTAGTCGGAGAGATCATAATGAAAAGATCTCCAAAAACAAAAGTTATTCTTTTTACAGGATACCCTTCGTTTGAAACTGCTATAGAAGCTACAAAAAAGGGGTTCTTTTACTACATGGAGAAAATCTCATCTCCGAAAAAAATAAAAGAAAAAATAAGAGAAGCACTCAGAAGCGGAATATCATCCGGAAAAGAACTTTCAAATAAAAAGCAGAAGAGCTGCCTCAGTTTCATAACCATATGCAGGCATTCTCTGATAGTTGATCAGATAAAAATGATCTCCGATGAAAATATTTGCCTGGACCATTCTAAGAACTTCAGCTCTATTCAGGAAATAGTAAACTCCGATTTTCATAAAGAAACTGACCTGGCAATGCTATGCGCCTCATGCATATTTACCGGAATGGATGAATCGATCAGAGCTATCAAAGAGATATATATCCTCTTCCCATTTATAAAAATAATCATAATTAACGAAAAGTTCAATACTGAAGAGAAAGCACAGCTTCTTAAGATAGGTGTAAAAGGATTTTTCAAGAGCGAAATGGACAGGCCCGAGATTGAGAAGGCCCTTCTTGTTATCCGTGATGGGGGGATCTGGGCAGAGCGGGAGATCCTGAATCTTGCTATCCAGCCTGATATTGCTCATATAAGCTCTGTGCTTGCCAGGTATGACAACAATTATGGCCTCTCAATAAGGGAGAAGGATGTTTTAAAGACAATGGTTCTGGGAATCAGGAACAAGGATATTGCTGACAGGTTATACATAAGTGAAAAGACCGTAAAGACCCACATTAACCGGATATTCAAAAAACTCGTAGTTGATTCCAGGGTTAAGGCTATCCTGAAGGCAAAAGAAGAAAATCTGGTCTGAGAAAGTTTATCCCTTGTCCTGATTCTGTTAAAATTGGATGTTATGAGAAAATTATTATTTTATCTGGCTCCAGTCATTTTTTTATTTGTATTTTCAAACTGCAAAGTCCCGGAAATAAGCACCGACCCTACTTCGAAAGGGGAAAAATACAAATCTGTCAGGATAAGAGTTAAAGCTGTTACAGATCAGGGAAAAGAAAAAACAAAGGTCCTCCTTGGATTCAATAACAAAGGGGACAGGTTGATATTTCTAGGCCCTATGAACCAGGTCCTTTTTGAGATCCTTGTGCAGGGGAATTATTCGAAAGTAATAGTCCCGAAAAGGAAACAATACTGGTCGGGAGAATTCAGAGAATTTTTGTATGAATTGTGGAGGATAGATCTTACATATAATGAGATCAGAGCTCTTCTGCTTGAGCAGCGTGTCAATTCACTAAAATTAAAGAAAAGCGGATTCACTATGCAGATAATCGAATCGGAAAAGAAGAAATACCCGGTAAGGATCAATCTGGCCAGTGATGATATAAAATTAGAGTTCCGTGTATATGAAGTTAAAGAGAGGGCCGGAAAGATCGTTCTGACAAAGGAACTTAAAGGATACTCAAGGGTTACGCTTGGAGATATGTTCCGGGGCGGTTCAGAATAAAAATGGAGTTCAGATCATTTGCCAAAGTTAATATCGGATTGGAAATAACCGGAAAAAGAGCTAACGGATATCATGAATTAAAAACAATTTTTCAGACCATCTCTCTATACGATACTATCGAAATAAATGAGAATCAAAGAGATAAAATTTCTCTGTCCGGAGATAGCGACAATATACTCTGGGATAATTCAAATACTATAATCAGAGTATTTGAACTTATGTATGGTAAATTCGGGCTGGATCAGGGGTTCGACATACATGTGAAAAAAAATATTCCTGCAGGCTCCGGACTTGGTGGAGGCAGTTCGAATGCTGCAATCATGATGATGTTTATTATGGATTATTTCAAATTGGAAATCCCTATAGATGAATTGATAAACCTGGGAAGAACGATAGGAGCGGATATCCCTTTCTTTTTTACCGGAGGGACTATGCTGGGGGAAGGTGTTGGTGAAATATTGACTTTAATTGACGACCTGAAAAAAGAAAGTGTAGCAGTTATAATGCCCGGTTTGCATATCTCAACTGAAGATATTTTCTCCCGGCTTAACTTGACAAAATCACCCTTAAAAAGTAAAATAAATACCTTTTTAAGTTCTGGTGATATCTCTACATTGAAAAATGAGTTAGAATTCACAACTTTTAAAATATTTCCGGAATTGAAAAAGATAAAAATGAAAATGGAAAATTTAGGATTAGATTATGTATCAATGAGCGGAACAGGGTCATCATTGTTCTGTTTCCCGAATGATGCTCAGAAGACTGCTCTGAAATCTGCCTTTCCGGATATATTCATTGGAGAGCTCCTGGATAAACAAAAATATCAAAATAGTATTGGGGCGTGGCCAAGCGGAAAGGCATCGGTTTTTGGAGCCGACATTCGGAGGTTCGAATCCTCCCGCCCCAGGACAAAAAAATGACAAATAATAAATATCTGATCTTTTCCGGTTCATCCAATCCTCAACTTGCAAAAAAGATAGTGGGCAAATTGAAAAAAAAACTGGGTCAATCAAGTCTGGGCACTTTTTCCGATGGTGAAATAAGGTTCCAGAGCTGGGAGAATGTCAGAGGTGCAGATGTATTCATAATCCAGTCTTTTACGAAAGATATTAATTTTCACATCATGGAACTCCTCCTGATGTGTGATGCTTTCAAGAGAGCATCTGCAAGAAGGATAACCGCAGTAATACCTTATTACGCATATGCAAGACAGGACAGGAAAGACAGGCCGAGAGTCCCGATCTCTGCAAAACTTATTGCAGATCTTCTGGAGACCTCAGGATTTTCAAGGATACTTGCAATTGACCTTCATGCAAACCAGATCCAGGGTTTTTTCAACATTCCGGTAGACAATCTGATGGCTCTGCCCATCTTTATATCCCATTTCAAAAAGATGAAGCTGAAAGATCTTGTAATAGTATCACCCGATGCCGGTGGTGTGGAAAGAGCAAGAATATTTTCACAAAAACTCAAAGCCGGACTTGCAATAGCAGATAAAAGAAGAGCGGAAGCTAATGTAGCAGAGATAATGCACATTATCGGCGATGTGAAAAATAAAAATACAATAATAGTTGATGATATAGTTGATACAGCAGGGACAATGACCGAAACCGTCAAGGCTCTTAAAAAGAAAGGTGCAAAAAAGATTTATGCTGCCTGTACACATGGGATACTTTCGGGCAAGGCACTTGAAAAATTATCTGATTCCCCGATAGAAAAGCTTTTTATAACAGATTCAATTCCTCTGATGGAAGAACTGGCTGCAAGCAAAAAAATAGAAGTGCTTTCAGTCTCTGATCTTTTTTCACAGGCAATATGCAGTATTAATAAAGAAACATCAGTTTCAAAATTATTCAAATAGAGAGGTGAAGTATGGAAAATATAATAGAAGTTAAAGCTGAATCAAGAAATGAGGTTGGGAAACAGGTCGCGAAAAGAATCCGTAGAGAGAACAAGATCCCAGCAATAATTTATGGAGAAAATAAGGACTCTATCCCCATTTCAATAAATATGGATGATATAAAAATTATCCTGAAATCAAAAATGGGTGAAAATACAATCCTTAAGATAAAAAGAGACAAGATCGAGGTTGACGCAATGTTGAAAGACCTTCAATATGACTACCTTTCAGATAAAGTAATACATGCAGATTTCATAAGAATCGATCTCAAAAAGAAGATAGAAGTAAGTGTTCCTATCATTCTGATCGGAGAACCGATAGGGGTCAGATTAGAAGAGGGGATACTGGACCATGTAAACAGAGAGATTGACCTCAGATGTCTCCCACACAAGATTCCAAGCAAGATCGAGATTGATGTGACCGACCTTCATATAGGGAATTCACTGAAATTTGATATAATCGAATTTGATGATGATGTGGATCTGGTCTCAAGTCCGACCAGGGTAATTTGCACAGTCGCAGTGAAGGGTGCCGTTGAGGAAGAAGTTGTTGAAGAGGAAGAAGAAGGAGAAGAGGGCGTGGAAGGAGAAGAAGGAGAAGAAGGAGAAGAAGGCAAAGATGGAGCCGATACAGAAAAGAAACCTTCAGAATCTACCGGAGAAGAAAAGAAACCCAAAGAGAAAAAATAATATACATAACACTCTTTGCTTTCCTTTTTAGAAGGAAGGCTATAAACCAAAAGGAGGTAAAATGAAAAGAGAGTATGAAATAGGATTTATTATCAATCCTGAGACCGCTGACGAAGAAGCGGAAAAGATCAAAACATCAATTACCGATATCCTGACAAAGGGTAACGGTTCAATTGAGAATGTCGATGACTGGGGCCGGAAGGCTCTCGCTTATCCGATTGAAAAACATAATGAAGGTATCTATGTTTTTATTAAAACACTATCACCCGGTGATGTAATTGCCGCTGTCGAAAGAAGGTTGAAGTTAAACGAAAAAGTAATGAGATTTATCGTTATTCGCCTTGATGACAAGCTTAAAAAGACCAACAAGCTGGAGAAAAAATGGAAAAGGATCGAAAGATTTTCCAGAAAACCTGAATCTGACAGAGAACGTCAGTCAGGAAGGCCTGCTCCAGTTACACCTAAACCGGCTGAAACTGTCAAGAAAGAAGCAGTGAAAGAAGAGAAAGTTGAAACGAAAGTGGAAAAAGAAGTTGTAGTTAAAGAAGAAAAAGTTGAAACGAAAGTGGAAAAAGAAGCTGTAGTTAAAGAAGAGAAAGTTGAAACGAAAGTGGAAAAAGAGGCTGAAGTTAAAGAAGAGAAAGTTGAAACGAAAGTGGAAAAAGAAGTTGTAGTTAAAGAAGAAAAAGTTGAAACGAAAGTGGAAAAAGAAGCTGTAGTTAAAGAAGAAAAAGTTGAAACAAAAGTGGAAAAAGCAGAGAAGCCCGCAGAAAAGAAAGAAGCAAAAACAATAGCAAAGAAAACTGTTAAGAAAGAGAAGAAAGTTGAAGAGGAAAAAGTAAAAGAAGAGAAAACTGAAGAAGAAAAACCCCAGAAGCCTAAAAAGGCTCCCGCAAAAAAAACAACTACGAAAAAAGAGGAAAAAACTGAAGAGGAGGTAGAAAATGCTGAGACCAAATAAACCATCAAGGCCTTCGAGATTCCCTAAGAAACAATACTTTTCAAAGAAAAAATATTGCTCATTCTGCAAGGATCGTATCAGATTCATCGATTACAAAAAATCATCCGACCTGGGAAGCTATATTCTCGAGACAGGAAAAATTCTTCCTGCCAGAGTTACCGGGACATGTGCTTACCATCAGAAGCAGCTCAGTAAAGCAATAAAACAGGCAAGGCACATGGCCCTTATCAAGTTTATTGAATCCAGGAGAGGATAAAATGAAAGTTTTATTGAATGCAGATATAGAAAAACTCGGAAAAGTCGGTGATCAGATCGATGTTAAACCGGGATATGCCAGGAACTACCTGTTCCCCAACAATTTTGCTCTTGAAGTAACTAAACACAATCTTGAGATCATGGTCCACAGAAAAAAGAAAATGGATAAGCAGCGTGAAATAGAGAAACTTTCAGCTGAGGAACAGAAGACCAGGATCGAAGCGCTAAAAATCGAGATCACTAAGAAAGCAGGCGAAAATGATGTCCTGTTCGGATCAGTAACTACTCTTGAGATCGAGAAAAAACTTATTGAATTAGGAGTAGAGATTGAGAGAAAGAAAATTCATCTCGATGAGCCTATAAAAAAACTGGGTGAATTTATCTGCAGAATCAAATTATATGAAGATGTTGAAGCTCAACTGAAGATAGAAGTCAGCAAGGAAGGAGAAGAGGAAACGGAGAAAAAGCCGGAAGAAAAGCCGGAAGAGAAACCAGAACCAGAAGAAAGTGAATAATTCTTCAGATACAACAAAGCTCCCAGGCAGCGAACATGCTGAAAAAGCTGTGTTGGGAGTTATGTTAATCAATAACAGATATATTGATCTTGTTTTCAATGACATAAATTCAGATGATTTTTACCGCACTTCCAATAAGACCATTGCAGCTGCTATATACAATGTTTATGAAACCGGGACCAAAGCCGACACACTGACAGTCGGAGAACATCTGGGAAAAGATGAACTAAAATTTGTCGGGGGATATGCTTATCTTAATTCATTAACTGACGGTATCCCAGAAAATTTTGAAATTTCAGACTATGTTGATATTGTAAAGGAGAGATCTGTACTCAGAAAGATCATTAACACTTCTACTGAAGTTATTTCCAGCGGGCTTGAGCCTAAAGCCGATGTCAGATCAATTCTTGCTAAACTTCAGGATGATATCATAAAGATCGCCGGAGCAGAGATAGATGATGGATTCAAATCTTCGGATAGAATTGTCCCTGATACTATTAAGAAGATCAAAGAGATTCAGAAACATGGAGATTCCGGAGGATTAAAATCGGGATTTTATGAACTGGACGACATGACCGGTGGATTTCAAAGCTCCGATCTCATCATAATTGCGGCAAGGCCTTCAATGGGTAAAACAGCCCTTGGCCTGAACATAGCTTCCAATGTTGCGATCAGAGGAAATAAGTCTGTCGGCTTCTTCTCCATTGAAATGTCAAAACTTCAGATAATGCTCAGACTACTGGCAACTGAAGCCGAGGTAAATATGAGTGCCCTGGTTCGGGGAAAATACAGCCTTACAAAACAGGAATGGAAAAAACTCGAACTGGCTGCTGAAGCACTTTCAAAAAGCAAGATTTATATTGATGATTCTGCTACATTGTCAATCCTTGAAATGAAAACCAGAGCAAGGAGACTGAAAAGAGAGAGCGGGCTGGATATAGTTTTTGTAGATTACCTTCAGCTAATGAAGGTCACCGGTGAGAACTTAAGAAGGAATGATTCAAGAGCACAGGAAGTTGCGATCATATCAGCATCATTAAAGGAGCTGGCAAAAGAGCTTGAGATACCTGTTGTTGCAATGGCACAGTTGAACAGGTCTCCCGAACAAAGGGGATCAAGAAGGGATGGCGGAGTAAAATATCAATTATCAGACCTGAAGGAGAGTGGAGCTATTGAACAGGATGCAGACGTGATCATGTTCCTCCACAGAGATGAACAGAATGAAAAAGAGACAGAAAGAAAGGGTATCGCAGATCTGATAATTGCAAAACAGAGAAATGGCCCGACAGGAAAGATAGAGCTGGCATTCCAGGACAAATTCACTAAATTCCACAATTATGACTCATCTGAAGAGTACTTCTGATATCTGTTTTTCAGAATTTCATATATTCTTCACAGAATTGAACTAAAAAAAACCATATTTAATTAATTTACAAGCGCGCATTTATCCCGGTTTATCTAATGATTGTCACATGTGGAATCTAAATTGCATTCTCTTATGGAAGAAGTATAGGAGAATGCAAATGAGGAGAAAAGGTTTCACTCTCATAGAATTACTTATAGTAGTTGCAATAATCGGAATTGTAGCAGCCATAGCAATACCGAATCTATTGACAGCAGTTCAGAAAAGTAAGCAGAAAGCAACAATGGGTGATATGAAAGCTATCGGGACAGCAGTTGAATCTTACATTACCGACAATTATTTAGCCCCTACAGGTCTTACAGCTGCAGGATTTGGAGGTGCAGGCATCAGATCATTTCATATGAAGAAGTTCCCTGCTGAAGATGCATGGGGGAATACCTGGACATATATTAGAGACACGTCAATTCGTGATGTGTATTCAATAGGGGCTCCCTGCAGGGACGGAGTATTTGATGGATTTGACCAGGAGGGTTCATATATCACAAATTCACTGGAAAATTTTGGAAATGATATTATATTTTCAGTTGGAGTTTTTGTATATGGCCCGAAAGTCAAGTAAAGTGACAAATTTTGTCAAACACCATGACACTTTATCGCCTTTTATCGAAGACCCTGTAAAATTCTAACGTTATAGAGCAGCGAAAACACTTGGCAAGCTTTTTGCTATACTAAAGCAAATTCGAAGGAGGATTTAATATGAACAAAAAAGGTTTTACATTAATTGAGCTTCTTATCGTTGTTGCTATTATCGGTATTGTTGCTGCTATTGCCATACCGAATTTGCTTACTGCGATTCAGAAGAGTAAACAAAAAGCTACTATGGGTGATATGAAATCTATCGGAACAGCAGTTGAGTCTTACATGACAGATAATTATATCGCACCAAATGGTCTTGACGCAGCTGGCTTCGGCGGAGCTAGCATCAGAGCTTTCCACATTAAGAAATTCCCGGCATCAGATGCATGGGGCGGAGCATGGGCATATGAACGTGATGCTACAAATCGTGACATCTATTCTATCGGATCAGGCGGAAGAGATAACTCTTATGCAGGATTTGCTCAGGAAGGAGAATACATAGTTAATTCTCTGACACATTTTGACTTCGATATTACCTATTCAAACGGCGCTTTTGTTTACGGCCCTAGAGTAAAGTAGTACTAAATTTAAAAAAAAAGAACGGCTGGTATTTTTACCAGCCGTTTTTTTTTATCTAAACATTCATCCCTGAATCTTGACCAGGAAAATATTTTATCTGTTTTTAATTCTGTTCTTTCTCATTATTAATTATTCTGTAAGTGAAATTAAAATAGCATTTTTCGAGAGAACCTTATTTTTTTTATTTTTTGTCTCCCTTTTTTCTCTTTTAAGATATATTGATCTGAAAAAAATATTCATCACTCTTACCGCAGTCATTTCTCCTCTGATATTTTCATATGGAATTATTCAGAAATATATATTGTTCCCGATTTACCTGAGCAGTATGGATTCTGGTATTTCAGCGATTTCGAAAGCAATGAGGGAAAGAGTGGAAAGCGGCAGGATATTTTCAATTTTTACTCTTCCCACTTTATACACTTTCATATGTGCCGTTCTCCTGCTGGCAATATTTCATTATCTTATAAATTCAAAAGGAAATGGGGCAAAAATATTCTGGATTATCTTGTTCCTGACTGGTATCTTCAACCTTGTATTAACACAATCATTTGCCGGTATTCTCTATCTGCTTGTAGGATTTCCGGTATATCTTTATCTTTCAGGAAGATCAAGCCTTAAATTGTTAATACCCCTCCTTATGACCTTGTCAGTATTCCTTTTTATTATTATTGGTTTAAGATTTTCAGAAGCAAAAAAACTTGACCCTGTTAAATTAAGAATTTCTAATTGGAACCAGGCGGCTAGAATGATAGAGGCCAGGCCTCTTTTTGGAAACGGCCTTGGCAATTATGAGTCGAAAATATCAATGTTTACACTCCCTGGTGAAGCACGCTCAATTTACTCACATAATTTCATTCTTCAAATAACCGCAGAAGGAGGGCTGGTTTTTATTTTGCTTGTATTATCACTTATTATTTTATTACGAAAAAAGCTCATCCCTGAATTTAATAAGGAAAATGCTCTATATATATCAATTTTATTTATTATTCTTCTATACAACCTTATCGATATCGGATTATATTTTTTCTCCGCATCCCTCCTGCTTGCTTTGGTTCTTTCTCAATTGTACAGAAGAAAAGCACCACTTCCAAAAATTACAGTCTTTGTCACATTGATATTGATGATCCCTCAGCTTTTCATTTTCATTTCCTCCGGTGTAAGAAAGACCGGGTCCTTTCATCTTAATTTCAACAGGATAAGTAAAGCGGAAGGATATTTCCTGAAAAGCCTTCGCTTTAATAAATTCAATCACAAATCGCTTTTGGGACTGGCAAAAACCTCTTATGCAGCAGGAGATATTAACAAAAGCAATAAATATCTGAAAAAAGTAATTGCACTTAACGGGCTGACCCCTTATGCCCACTTCCTCAGATCAAGGATATTGTATATGAAGAAAAAATATCTCACTTCATTTTATCATGCAGGAAAAGCCATATCTCTTAACAAAAGGAATAGTGAATACAAATCCTGGTATGATTTCCTGAACGATAATCTAAGCAAAGATCTTAGCAAAGACGATTCAGATGGAGACACAGAACAATGATTTCTAATCTCCTTTTTAAACTCAGATCTCTGAATGAAGATGTTGAATTGATCTCGATCCTGATATTCCTGATCTTCTTTCCTGAAAAATCCTCATTCTATTATTTTATGATATTTGCTGTCCTGATGATCACTTTCCTGATCCGGAAAATAATAATTTCGAAAAACATAGGTATTTCAAATTTTACAAGAGCATTATTACTTGTAAACACCCTACTCCTGGTTTCAACAATATTTTCTGTCTATTTTTTTAAGTCCCTTTTATTCTTTTTTGATGTGTTTTTGATCTCCGCTTATTTTATACTCCATTTGATAGAGGAGAAAGAAGAAGAGCGAAATATTAAGATTTTCGGAACTATTATTTCTGTGTTTTCATTTATTTCAATTATCATTTTTCTCTTTTCAGATACACGCGACCTGTTTTTCCTCAATCCGATCATGGCCGGGATAACTTCCGGAATCGGATCATTAATTTTTCTTTACTATTTTCTGAAAAAGATCAACTATACCTACCTGTCACTGATTTTTCTTAATCTTGCAGCTCTGTACATTTCTCAATCAAAAGCAGCCTTCCTGGGTGTTGCGATCTTCTCTCTGCTTCTGGTACTTACTAAGAATAAAAAAGCAATACCCGTCATCCTGATTCTGATATTGCTGACATTTATCATCCCGAATCCGATCAGAAGTATGTTCCATTTTTCTATTTATGAAGATCCATACTCGGCAGACAGACTGCAAATATGGAACACAGGCCTTAAAATATTCAGAGATAATATATTTTCCGGTTCTGGTGCTGACAACTTCAGTGAACTTTCAAAAACCTATAATTTCAAGCAAAAATATGGGCCGGCTAACTATTTCAAGATTCCAAGGATGCCTCATAGTGATTATATCAAAATGATTTCTGAACTCGGGCTATGGGGAATATTTATACTTTCGTTTTCGCTGTTCTTTATATTAAGAAGAATACTTAAAGGGCCGTTATTCAATATTTCAAAGATACTGATACTTTATCTCCTTTTTCAGTCTCTCTTTTTTAATATAATTTTCCAGACATTTTTCTTTTTTCTCTTCATTTTTTTACTTAAAATACTCTTTAAGGGCGAAATAAACTTTTTTAGCAACTCGAATATAATGAAATTTATTTCAGTATCAATACTGATCATTATAATATTTACAGGGTATGTATTCCCTTATTATTCAGAACTTCTGGCAGGCAGAGGGATCAATCAGAAAGATCTGGTTACAATTTTTGATTCTCTAAAAAGAGCAGGGAAATTCAACAGGCAGAATTTAAGGCCCTACAATTACAGAGCAATTCTCCTGCTTGAACAATTTCGTAAAACTTCAGATCCGGTCTATTTTTATTCCGCCCTCGATAATGTAAAAAGTATCAAGAAGATCAATCCATATTTCAGTAAAGCATACTTCCTTGAATCTGATATATTTCGCACTATTTTGGAAAAAGGGATGCATTACCCCGGGCTTTCTGAAGAAATAATCACACCTCTGGAACAACTTGAAAAGATCGATCCATTCAACCCTTTTATAAAAATGGAAAAGGCGCATATACTGCTAAAGTTCAACAAGCCTGAATCGGCAAAAGCAGAAGCAATCAGGGCAATTGAATTGGAACCTGATTATATTTCGGCATTATATTTTTTGCAGAAAAACTTCAACTATTTTGGAAAGGATGAATTGTTTAATAATAAGATCAGGAAGATACTCAGATCAACTTCAAATTGGGTGAAAAGAAAATCTCAATATCTTGATGCATTGATAAAACTGCCCCCTGAACTAACTGGCCTTTTAAAAGATGCCACCAGTAGATCAGATTGACAATATCTGCCTGTAAATCTATAATAAACCAGTGAAAAGAAAGCAATTATTATTTGTTATTTTCCTTATCTTCATCCCTCTTATTTTTTTCGGGAACGATTCCCCTTTCGGGATCAATGCGCATTCAGGCAGTAATGAAATTCTCGCCAAGGTAAAAGACTCAGGAATAAAATGGATCCGGATCGACCTCTATTGGTCACAAATTGAGAAAGAAAAGGGAAAGTTTGATTATAGCGAAATAGACAGGATAGTAAAATACAGTAGAGAGAATCAATTAGCTATTCTCGGTGTACTCAGTTCTTCTCCGGGCTGGAGTAACAATAATAAAGGCCGGAACTACCCCCCCGACAACTTGGAATACTGGAGGAATTTCGTATCAGTCACAGTAAGCCGTTATAAGAATGATATACAATACTGGAACATCTGGAACGAACCTAATGTGAAAAATTTCTTTGCGCTCGGGAAAGATATCTTTGTAGATGAAATTTTCCTGCCTGCAGCTGAAACTATAAGAAAATACAGCCCGCTCTCACTTATTGCAGGGCCGGAACTTGCACATCTCGTAAATCAGGGAAGTGAGTGGTATTTCTGGATGAAATATATCCTTACAGAATGTTCAGAATATATAGATATAGTTTCCCACCATATTTATAAAAACACAGGAGTTTATGCAATATTTGAATCCCTTGTGATCGGAGAAAACATAACACCTTCTGTTAAAGAAATTATATATGACTCCGGTTTTTCTTCTGTGCCATTCTGGATAACAGAAACAGGTTGGGATACAGAATTATTCTCAGAAGAGGAACAGGGGAACAGGTATCTGGAATTTCTACAGGAGATGAAAAAGAGGAATTATCCTGATAAGATCTTTTTTTATAAGATAATGGATGATGCCACTCCGGAAATAAGGCCATGGGGAATACTAAAAAGTGACTTTACCGAAAAACCTGCATACGGAATTTACACCGACTATATTTCCGGGTTGTACCCGGCGGGAGATGATTCAGAACCTGAAGAGTTTTCAAAAAAATGTTACATGGAGGAGAGTGTTTCCAGATCCGGACTGAAGAACAAAGCGAGAGTCCTTGCAAACCTGAGAAAAGCCAGGGATTTTGTACGGATATTCCCATTCATGGACAATCTTATTTCATTGTACTACAGCTCAGGTTCTGTACTGAAGAAAATAGCAGTAAATATTCCGGCGTTTCGTAAACATTCTCTTGAAGCCGCAGCTATTATTGATTATATATTTGAAATACGTTCCTTCGAAATTTCAAGATTCATAGCCGGCCTTAAACCATAATGCTCTATCTTCTTTCAGCATCTCTTATTTGGTCTTTTTCCTTCGGATTGATCAAAAATAACCTGACAGATCTTCATCCAAATCTGATATCATTCATCAGAATTGCCCTTTCTTTTATTGTTTTTCTTCCATTCATAAAAATCAGGAATATCGAGATAAAATTAAAATTAAAATTGATTTTGACGGGAGCAATCCAATTCGGTCTTATGTATATCACATATATATATTCATACAGATTCCTGAAAGGATATGAAGTTGCCCTTTTTACAATCTTCACTCCTCTTTATGTTTCTGTCATACATGACTTAATGAAAAAAAAACTTCACAGAAACTATTTTATCATCTCTATACTGGTAATATCCGGAACAGCCGTAGTTGTTTATAAAGGGATCTCTTCCGCAGCTTTTCTCCCCGGATTTATACTTCTTCAATTTTCAAATATCTTCTTCGCATGGGGACAGGTATATTATAGAGAGATAATGAAGGTCAGAGAAGATATCAGGGACAGAGATATATTTGCATATCTTTATTTCGGAGCCATGATAATCACTTTAATCTCTGTCCTGATAACTGTAGATCTCAACTCCATTTATATAACAGGAAAGGAAGCACTTACCCTCCTCTATCTGGGAACAATATCATCAGGTATTGCATTCTTTTTATGGAATTTCGGAGTCAGGCGCTCCGGCATAGGAACAATTTCTGTTTTAAATAATCTAAAAATACCACTTGCAATAATCATTTCCATGACCGTGTTCGGAGAGCAGGGAGACCTGGCCAGAATATTTACAGGATGCTCGATAATAATATCCGCGCTTATCTACAATGAGATATCCGAGAGAAAAAAAAGAATATCAGTTTCATCAGGAACTTCTGGTGAATGATATATAAAATCTCCTCTTTGCATTGTTACCATCCGAATCTAAAACTTCGAGAATATGCCACCCGGGAGATAGATCAATTATCATTTTATGTTTGTTTTTTGTAACTCCTTTATAAATTTTATCTATATACCAGAATATCTCTTTACCTTTGAACTTATGAGCAACCCTTATAGTTATGTTCTGAACTTTTCTTTTGAAATCTACAGGAATCAGAATTCTGGCATTTTTCACCGGGTAGAGTATCTGAATTGGATTGGAGTCCGATCCGAATGAGCACCCTTTTGTATGGGGAGGTATGGAATCAACTATATCCCCTTTTTCCCGGAGAAATTGAGATACGTCAGGGGGAAACAATAATTTTTTTACTTTTTTGTATTTCCCCTCCGTCCAACAGAGAGAACAAACACTGTATTTTTCATCTAAGGTCACATAAACAGACTTGTGATAGGGACAGAGAGGAACAACACCCGGTCCGGGAGGCGCATCTTCAACCACTGTATCCTTACAATTTTCCCCTGCCAGGAATCCTGTCTTGCTGCAAAGCTCCACCTGTTTGAAGTTCAATCTATCTCTTTTGAACCATTCACCTGACCTCTCTTTCGGGAGATAATTGAAAATATCGAACATCATCGGAGCGGCACATGAATACCCGGCTATCTTCGGGTTTCCCTCTCCTCTGAAATTGCCAATCCATACTCCGATTGTCCATTCCGGACTAACACCGACAGACCATGCATCTCTCTGTCCGTAGCTTGTTCCGGTCTTCCACGCTATCGGGGTTTTGCTCTGATATTGTTCCCAGTAAAACTCTGCCCCCGGCCTCTTCAATTCTCTCATCATATTAAGTGTCAGGTAAGATGCTTCAGGGGTTATCAGATCTCTCGTCTCACCTCTCTGCTTATGATCCGGAGAAAATACCAGAGGAGAAAACCTGCCATAATTTCCAAGCCCTCTGTATAACCTCACCAGATCTGTAAGTTTTGTTTCAGCACCACCTAGGATCAACGTAAGGCCATAATCATCCGGATCTCTTACAAGCGAGGTCAATCCGCTGCTCTTCAGGAAAAGATAAAACTTATGCAGGCCGTAAAAATTCAGAAGCCTTACAGCAGGGACATTTAATGACCTTATAAGTGCTTCTTTAACTGTAACCACACCGCTGAATTTCATGGAAGCATTCGATGGAGAGAAAGACCCGAAATAGGAAGGTATATCTTTAAGGATTGTTTTTTCAAGAACTGCACCTTCGTCTATGGCCAATGCATAGAGGAATGGCTTCAGGATCGATCCTGAGGACCTTGCTGCCCTAGCTCCATCCACCTGGCCATTATTCTCAAAATCAAAAAAATCCTGGGATCCGCAATATGCTCTCACTTTTCCACTGGATGTTTCTGCAACTACTACAGAACCATTCATTATTCCGAATGTTGACAGGTATTTTAGATGTTCCTTTATAAGATGCTCAATTCTAATCTGATGTTCTCTATCTATGGTCGTTCTTATCAGAGTACCGTTATTTCCATAAAAACCTTTCATATATTCGGAGAAATGGGGAGAGATTGAAGGGAAACGTATTAGGCCCGAAGGTACACTTTCTGATGAACTCTGCCGGTAAACATCCTCAGAAATAATATCTCTGTTAAACAATTTTTTAAGGAGCCTGTTCTTTTTTCTGATAAGGTGATCCCTGTTTAAAAGAGGAGAGATCAGCCCCGGAGAGTTGGGAAGGACAGCAAGAATTGCAGCCTCGTTCCATGTAAGGTGTAAGGGGGCCTTTCCGAAATATCTTAGTGAAGCAGCATTGGCCCCGATTATATTCCCTCCATAAGGTGCATTGTTCAGATACATCCTTAATATCTCTTTTTTGGAATATCTTATCTCCATTTTCATTGACTGAAATATCTCGATCAATTTATTCAGGAGAGTTCTTTTTTTCTTCATTGAAAGCCGGATAACCTGCATTGAAATAGTACTGGCACCACTCTTTATTTTGCCAGCAGTGATATTACCGATGGAAGCTCTTAAAAGTGAGACCGGATTAACACCGGGATGATAATAAAAATACCTGTCCTCAAAATTAATTACAGACTTGATCAGCTTATCAGAAAATTTAATATCAGGATCATCCGGGAAATGCCATTGTTCATCTTCATTCAGAAATGCCCTTAGCAATTCCCCGTTCCGGTCTTTGATGACTATACTGTGATCAACGTCAAACATCTCTCCGGGCAGGGGGATAATAGAATAAAAGATAACTAGGGATAGTAAAGTTATGAATATTTTTTTATATCTTTTTAACTTGCCGAACAATCGATTCATATCAAAATCCATTTTTCCTGATATTCCCTTTTTTCAGTGTATCTTTTCTGTTGAAAAAGTATATCACATTTAGTTTGCAACTATATTGGACACATGGTGCTAATGGATGACCCCTCTACAAAAGAATACTCAAAATCTGAACAGTGTTGGAACAAACCGGTCAGTTATTTCGTATAGCAGATATTAAAAACCGGGCATAGGAGATTAATGTGAAAAAATTTAAACTATTTATTTTTCTTGTACTTTTATGTTCTATGTTATTTCCGGAGTTCATAGGCACTCTGCCGGAAGTAATGAGACCTTCGATGATAGTAGTAAAAAATAACAAATTGTATTTAGCAGAGGGAGCAACTTTTTCAATATATTCAATTAACGATCAGAAATTATTATTTAAGTTTGGAAAAAAAGGAGAGGGCCCGGGAGAACTTATTGAACTGCCACATGTTCCTAACAAGATATCAGTACAGAAGGGAAAGATATTTGTTACAGGAATAGGAAAAGCTATATCATTTTCAAAAACAGGAGAATTTATCAGTGAGTTTAAAACAACTCAGGCTGTTTTTCAGTTGATCCCGGCAGGAAACAATTTTATCGCAAAAGAGTTTGCTCGATCAAAGGACGGAAAAATAAATAACATGACCATAACCCTTTACAACTCTGACATGAAAAAACTTAAAGAACTCTACCGTCAGCCATTTGTTCAGCAGCAGGGATCTCCCGGAATCGTCCTGGATATGACCATGGAATTTGTTTCGATTGTGATTACAGAAGAAAAGATATTTCTGGAGGAGAGTCCGAAAGGCTTCATTATCGAAGTATTCGATCTGAACGGAAACAAACTTTATGATATAGAAAAAAAGTATACGAAACTTCCTGTAACAGCAAAGGACAGAGAAGAGTTGGAAAACAAATTGAAGAATGACCCGCAGGTAAAACAGCAAGCCAGCAGAATGGGCGGATGGAAAGAGATGAAAAAATTTATAAAGATGGATTTCTCTGCATATTTCCCCCCCATTAAGGGAATTGAGGCTTCAGGCGACAGGCTTTATGTCCGGACATATAATCTAAAGGATGGAAAAGATGAGTACATAGTGATGGACCTGAAGGGAAAGGTAAAGAAAAAGGTCTATATCTCAAATTCCTTCGAACTCAGCATTAATTCACAGATTGCAGGAGGGAGCATTTCCAGTATCAATAACGGCAAGTTATACTATCTGTTAGAAAATGAAGATGAAGAAGAGTGGGAACTCCACGTCGAAGAATTATAACCGGACTTTTATATATTTTTTTGATAAAAGGATAGCTCCCGACCTCCTCCTTTAATTCTATTCGCTCTCTTCCAGTTTTTTTCTCAGTTTTTCTTTTGATAACCAGAGATCAACTTCCTTTTCCTCGATGGTCTGGATCGTAGTCCTGGCAAGGCTTATTATTATATATACAAATACACCACCGCCCATGAATATTACCCCGGTAATGATCTCCAGGGGGACAGAGACTTTGAAAAACATGATGAACATTGCAAAAACATACCCGGCAAGAAAGAATATCATCAACCCAAATGAAACCATCCACTTTTTCTTTAATTCTTCAGGAACATTCTCTTTGATTCTGTTCGTAACCGATATCGATGCAGCCAGAAAAATTGCACCGGCCAGGATCAACAGCACAGAAACAATCAAATTAAATTCCATTATTCAACCTCCCTTCCTGATCTTTCCTATCTCTCTGTCTTTCAGATAAGACATCATATTCTTTTTAAATTTCAATACTTTTGACTTGTCCTTAAAATCTCCGGAAACACGTTCGATAAGGTCTATTTCGCTTTCCGACGGAAATGAAAATGTGCTCAATCCCATTGCCATAACCGCATCATTGACAATCATCTCCCCGTTAATTCCCCCGCTCTTTTTTATCTCATCAATAATAAACTCAATGAAGCCTGAACTATCAGGTCCTTCATCTGTCACTTTGTCAACACAACCTTTTGAAGACTGAGATGATACGACTGAAATGAGCGAATTAAAATCCATATTGATCTTTCTTGATATTGATTTTTTATCCCCGATTATATCAATCCTTGCATCAGCAAGATCAAGCAGATCAACAAGTGCAAGTTCTCCGGAGTTCTTCCAGGACTTTGCATTAACTATCTGGCCAGTCTCAAAAAATATCATTCCCGTCTTATCATCTTTTGATATTTTGCAGGTAATGGTACAGCTTCCGAGGTTCAGCAAACGGATAAAAAAACAGGGCCCGATGGAATCTATTCTGTTCCCGATCGAGATATTTTCCCTGAAATACCTGTTTACCTTGGAAACGAACCATTCAATATCAAACGGCTTTAACAAAACTTCAATCTCTTTTAACAATTGGATCTTCTTTAATGTTGACGGATCCTTATAGTTGCCCGTGAAGACAATATCTCCGTAAAAATTCCCTCTCCTTATATCCTCAATGAATTCGAGTATATCTTTGTTCAATATAGAAAGATCAATTATTATCAGTCCATAATAGTTCTCTTTAAAAAGTTCCTGTCCTTCATCCAGCGATTCACAGAAATCAGTGAGAATTTCAGGTTCTAGTTTCCTCAGTCCATTTACACACTCCTGAACAGCTGCCATATCGGCATCTATACATAATATTTTCTTAACCATATTGGTATTATAATAATATTAAGAAATAAATAATTCAACTCTTAACTATTTGTCAATTATTCCATTCATACTTCTTCCCCATGACACAGCATCAAACTACTGTTTGAAATTGACAAAACTGACAATATAGTTTATTATATCGCTTAATAATCTATGAAAATCTATACAGCTGATGAGGCTGGATTTTGTTTTGGAGTGAAAAGGGCCTTGAATATAATTGATCGACTTCATGAAAGTAATGAGAGCATTGAAATTTACGGACAGCTCATCCACAACAATACAGTTCTAAACAATCTCAAGAAGAAAGGTATCAACTACATTGATGACCTGAAATGTATAAATAAGAAGAAGAAACTAATTATTAGAACTCACGGAATATTAAAAAGTGATGAAGAATTACTTAAAGAGAAAGATATCTTTTATGTAGATGCAACCTGCCCCCTTGTGAAGAAGATACACAGAATAATTGAAAAAATTAATCTGTCAAAAAATAAAATCTTAATAATTGGCAACAAGGATCACCCGGAGATCATGGCGATAAGAAGCTATGCCGAAAATAGCCTGGTAGTAAACTCCATAGAAGAATTAAGTGTTTTAAAACATGAAGAACCTGTAACTGTTGTTGCTCAGACAACCCTTGATTCGGGCTTCTTTAAAATGATGATGTGTGAGATCGTCAGCCGTGTAGAGCATGTTGAGATATTCAACACGATCTGCAGCGCAACAATAGAAAGGCAGGAAGCAGTAAAAAAACTTGCCCCGAAAGTTGATTTTGTAATTGTTATTGGAGGAAAAAATTCTTCAAATACAAAAAAATTGTATAATATTTCAAAAAAAATAAATGAAAATACCTTTCATATAGAAAACAGCAGAGAATTAAGAGATCCTGAATTAGAAATCAGATATAAGAGCTTTAATTCTGTTGGTATAACTGCAGGGGCATCTACCCCACCGGAAGAGATCGAGGATGTAAAGGTTTTCTTCAGAAATTTTAAAACAGAAAAGGAGAGTTAAAATGGATGAGAATAAAGAGAAAAAGGACCAACAGGAAAATGAAGATTTTTCCCAACTGATGGAGGAATATAGTCTCAAATCGATCAAACAAAGCAGTCATGTTGAAGGGGTTATCATCGATATTATTGATAATAATGTTATAGTGGATATCGGGCAGAAAACAGAAGGGATATTAAATAAAGAAGAACTTCTCGACTGGGAAGGGAACTTCAACCATAAGATAGGAGATAGCGTAACCGTTGTATGCCAGAATGTAAACATGAAACAGGGATATCTTATTGTTTCAAAAAAGAATGTGGATCGGGCTGAAGGGTGGAAAAAGATCTCAGATGCTTATGATAACAATTCAACAATTCCCGGAAGGATCTTGAATGTTTCCATTGATGGCAGAGGTTTTAAAGTTGATGCAGGGGCTGAAATGTTCCTGCCTATGACACAGGCAGATATCAGAAAAATAAAAAATCCTAACAGCCTTGTCGGGAAGAAATTTGATTTCAAGGTTGTAAAGCTCAATCCTAAAGAAAAATCCGGAGTATTATCAAGAAGAATCCTCATGGAGGAAGAGAGATCAAAGGAACTGGAAATCCTCTTTTCCACTCTAAAAGAAGGCGACTTATTGAAAGGAGTCGTCACCAGAATAGAAGATTACGGTGCTTTTGTTAATATTGGAGCCATTGACGGACTTCTTCATAAGGATAATATCTCTTACAGCAGAGTTAACCATCCTAAGGAAAAACTGAGAAAAGATGATGAACTGGAAGTAAAAGTTCTCAGCATTGATAAAGAGAACAACAAAGTATCTCTCGGACTGAAACAAAAATATCAGGATCCATGGATTAATATTAAAGATAAATATCCCGTAGGACATCGCCTTGAGGCAAAAGTCATGAAAACTGTAGATTTCGGAGCTTTCATCGAACTCGAAGAGGGTGTTGAAGGATTACTTCACATATCAGACCTTACCTGGGAAGGGAAACCAAAATCCGTAGAAGAATATGTGGGAGTAGGAGAAAGGATGTGGGTTCAGGTAATAGAGCTTAACCCGGAAGAGAGAAGGATCAAGCTCGGCTTGAAACAGCTCGGAATGAGGCCGGAGCTCAAATATATGGAAAATCATAACAAGGGTGAAATTGTTGAAGGCCTTGTTAAAAAGATAATCAAATCACGTGTATTTGTTGAGCTTGAAAAGGGGATAGAAGGTGTGATCAAAATATCTGACATATGCTATTTTAGAATTGACTCACCTGAAGATTACCTCAAAGAAAAAGAAACAATCAAAGCAATGATCATCAGTGATGATCTTGACATGAACTATAAAGTAAAGCTTGGATACAAACAGCTTCATGAAGATAAGTGGAATGAATTTTTTGCTACAAATAGGCCCGGTAACAAAATTAAGGTTAAGGTCAAAGCTGTTACTGAAACAGGGATCAGATGTGAGATAAGTGAATTTGTTGAAGGTTTCATCCGGCTTGGCGAGTTAGATGAAAAAAAGATCACTTTTGAAGAAGCTAAAGAAAAATTCCTGACAGGTACGGAATATGAAGTGGTTGTCCAATCTACTGACAGAACCAGGAAAAGAGTCTATCTGAGTTTCAGAGAATTGAAAAGAAAGAAAGATAAAGAGGATCTTGAAAAATATGGCAAGTCCGAAAGTGAATCGGTTACTACCGTAGGAGATCTCTTTGAGAGTGCACTAGACAAAAAGAAATGAAATTTCTGTCAGCACCGTGGAGATGGGATTTTATTTCCAGTTCTGGCAAACAAAAAGGCTGTATATTCTGTAAAATCCCGAAAGATCTGAGCAGGGATTCTCTGATCTGTTATCTGGGTGATGAATTTTTTGTGATATTGAACAAATATCCTTATAGTTCAGGACACCTTATGATAGTTCCTTACGATCACATCAATTCCCCGGAAAAGATATCTCCGGAATCTTCCACTGAATTATGGGATTTGATGAACAGAGCAATAAGTATACTGAAAAAAAATTTCTCCCCCGACGGATTCAATATCGGGATGAATATAGGCGGAGCGGCAGGAGCAGGGATCAAAGAACACACCCACCTTCATGTCGTCCCCAGGTGGAACGGTGATGCCAACTATATGGGTGTGATAGGTGACACTAAAGTAGTATCTTATGATATTTACCATGTTTATGAGAAAATGAAAGAAGGTTTCAGCAAATGAAGTTCATAAAGCTGATAATTGTTCTTACACTAATTCTCTTATTAACCGGATGCAAAAACAGCAAGGCCTCGCACATATTTCTCATAACAATTGATACGATGAGAGCTGATGCTGTTAATTACAGCACCAGGAACACTGACACACCTAATATTGCGTCACTTTCATCCGGAGGAACAACTTTCAAAAATTGCTATTCGGTCATTCCGATCACTCTCCCTTCACACACTTCAATGTTCTATTCACAATATCCCCATGATCTCCGGTTATATAATAACGGGCAGGTTAACAACTCCCGGCATCCATCCCTGACACAATTAATGAAAAAAAACGGATTCAGGACAGCAGCAGTAATTTCACTCGGAGTCCTTAAAACCGATTTTGGCCTGGACAGGGGGTTTGATAAGTATATTGAAAATTTTTCACCATCCGTATGGACAAAATCAGCAGAAGAAGTTAACCGGGACCTTTTCCCCCTGATAAAAGATATGAAAAGCGAAAGATCATTTATATGGGCCCATTATTCTGATCCTCACGAACCATATTTTCCTCCCTATTTTGACGGTAAATTTGAGATATGGTCAGAAAGTACTAATATATTTTCGATCAGCAACAGCCTTTATCCTCTTGTGAAAAAGAGTATCGAACTTAAGCCCGGTGAGACAAAAATAAAGTTCATATCAAAGACTGCATCACAGATAGATAGTAACCCCGGATTAACCATTACCGGTGTTACCTATTCGGATCTCATCTTTGAACCGGAGGACACGGAGAACATTAAAGTTATTTATCCCGGCAACTTGCGTTTGAAGGGAAATAAATCGAAAGATTACTTTTCGGAGGACCTTGAATCTGTTTTTACAATCATTAATAATAGCGGGAAACTTGCAAGAATGAATCTCAGCTTTTTATACTCTCTTAATGAGGACAACAGCAGTAAGAAGAAACTATATCTGGAAAGTGTAAAATATCTGGATCATCAGATCGGAGAGCTTATTAATTTTCTGAAAAAAGAAAAAATCCTCAACAGATCAATTATTATGGTGGTAGGAGATCATGGTGAAGGGTTTGGAGAATACCTTGACAATTACGGCCACATCCATTATCTGAATAAGATATATTCACATGTGCCATTTATTTTATATGGAAAGGGGATCAAAAAAGGAGAGATAAGGAGCGATCTGACATCCAATCTGAACATAGCGCCGACAATCCTTGAAATGGCAGGAATAAAGAAACCTGAATTCATGCAGGGTAGCTCTGTTATATCTTCAAAAGGTGATAGAAAACTCATATTGGAAACATTCTCTCCCGAAGCATATTTCGATGCATTCTCAGTGATCGAATATCCCAACCAGATAATATTCTATCCCGGGAGATCAGAAAACAGAACAGAATACATCGATCTGGAAAATGACCCTTCAGGCACTATTACCAACAACAAGAACATTTCCGCAAATTCAAGATCAAAATTATTAAAATCTATCCTCAGTATCTCAAGATCCATAACTGCAACAAAGGGTAAGATCGGAAAGAGGAAAAGGATACATCAAGATATATTAAAATCATTGGGGTACCTATGAATAAATTAAATGCACCGAAGGGAACAAAAGATATCTATTCTCCTGAAATTGAAAAATGGCAATATTTTGAAGATCGTATAAGAAAATACTTCACTCTGTTCAACTATAAAGAGATCAGAACTCCCATATTCGAGAGAAGTGAACTGTTCTCAAGAGGGATAGGAAACGAAACTGAAGTTGTTCAGAAAGAGATGTACACATTTGAAGACAAGGCCGGAAGGAGTATGACACTCCGCCCGGAGAACACGGCCTCTGTTGTCAGGTCTTTGATCGAACACAATCTCATGAATGAGCTCTTCCCGCACAGATTTTATTATATCGGCCCAATGTTCAGATATGACAAACCTCAGAAAGGACGATATAGACAATTCCATCAATTCGGTGTTGAAGTGTTTGGAGATAATTCTCCTTATGTTGATGCTGAAGTAATTTTTTCTGCACTTGATTTTTTACATACAATTAATGTAACCGACATGAAACTTTATATTAACTCTGTAGGATGTTCCGACTGCAGGCCCGGTTACCTTGAAAAGCTGACAATTGAAGCAAAAAAAAACAAAGAACATTTCTGCACCGATTGTCAGAGAAAGATAGACACCAATCCATTGAGAATTTTTGACTGCAAGGTCGAATCATGTATATCCCTCGCTGATAACCTGCCTAATATCACAGATCACCTTTGTGAAGATTGCAGTTCACACTACAAAGAAGTAAAGAACAATCTTCAATTGCTCGGGATGGATTTCACTGAAAATAAGAAACTGGTAAGGGGGCTGGACTATTACACAAAAACTGCTTTTGAAATTACATCTTCAAAGCTGGGTGCCCAGAATGCCATTCTCGGCGGAGGAAGATATAACAATCTTGTAAAAGAACTCGGAGGGCAGGACCTGCCCGGAATAGGATTCTCGGGAGGCATTGAAAGAATTCTTCTCAATATGGATACTCCCCCTTCTGATAATACAAAGAAATTGTTCATTGCTTATCAGGGAGACGATGCAATGGCCGAAGCTTTCAAACTTTCAAATCAATTAAGGAAGAAAGGTTATATAATTTACCAGGATTATTCATCAAAAAAATTTGGCAAACAACTTCAGAAAGGGATAAAACTGGGTGCAGATTTCACACTGATCCTTGCAGAAGATGAAATTGCAAATAATGAAATTTCGATAAAAAATATGCAAACGAGAGAACAGATCAAAATAGGAAGGGAGGACCTGGACAAATGGCTGAAGAAAAATTGCTAAAGAGAGATCTATATTGCGGACAAATAAACGAGAAATATCTCGACAAAGAAATTATAGTTTACGGATGGGTTAATAAAAAAAGGGAACTTGGCGGACTTACATTTATCGATCTCAGAGACAGAGAGGGAATACTTCAGATCGTCATCAATGAAAACTTTGCTGAAAAGGAATTGATCAGGGAGATCAACAATGAATATGTCATCGCAGTGAAGGGGAAGGTGATAAAAAGATCTAATCCGAACCCTGAAATGTTTACAGGCAATATCGAATTAATTGCGGAAGATATCACTATTCTGAATTCATCAGAACTCCCACCATTCTTCCCCGAAAACAATGATGATGTTTCTGAAGAACTCAGGTTCAGGTATAGATATCTTGATCTCAGGAATAGTAAACTCCAGAAAAATTTCAGGATCAGAAGTGAAGTTAATCTTAATGTCAGAAATTATCTGAACTCAAAGGGATTTCTTGATATTGAAACACCCATGCTTACTAAAGCCACACCGGAAGGAGCCCGTGATTATCTGGTCCCCTCCAGAATTTACAAAGGGAAAATGTTCGCTCTTCCTCAATCCCCGCAGCTGTTCAAACAATTATTGATGATATCCGGATTTGAAAGGTATTATCAGATAGTAAAATGCTTCAGGGATGAAGATCTCAGAGCAGACAGACAACCGGAATTTACCCAGATCGATATAGAGATGAGCTTTGGTGAGCCTGAAGAGCTTTTTGAAATCATCGAAGGTATGATAAAAAATATTTTTTCTATCAATGGAAAAGATATCAGAGGTAAGTTTCTTATAAAAACTTATGAAGAGGTAATGGAAAAATACGGTTCCGACAAACCTGATCTGAGAATTCCTCTTGAGATCAGGGACTTTACATCAAACTCGGGATCACTGGGATCAAATATTCTTGACTCAATTTTAAGTAAAGGAGATGTTGTAAAAGGTCTCGTGCTTGAAAATGGATCAGGATACTCCAGAAAAAGACTCGATAATATAAACGAGTATATAAGAGAATTGGGTGGAGCAGGAGCCATATGGATGAAAAAAGGTGAAGAGGGGTTCAAATCTTCTTTAAAAATTGACAGCTCGTCCATAGAAAAATTCTTTAAAGCCGAATCTGTCGGGGAGAGTGATATTGTTTTCCTGATAGGAGGCAAGAAAGAGCAGGCATTGAGCCTCACGGGAAGGCTGAGAGAATATCTTGGCAAAGATATGATAGATAAAGATAAACTTGAATTTTTATGGGTAGTGGATTTCCCATTGTTCTTCTATAATGAAGACGAACAGAGGTTTGACTCCAACCATCATCCATTCACATCACCAAAACTCGATGAGATCGGCCTCCTTGATTCCGATCCTCTTAAAGTAAACTCGATCGCATATGACCTGGTCCTGAACGGAGTAGAGATCGGTGGCGGCAGCAGGAGGATCAACAATATAGACCTTCAAAAAAAGATCTTCAGATTATTAAAGCTCTCCGAAGAGGAGATCGATGAAAAATTCGGATTTTTCATCAATGCTCTGAAATTCGGGGCACCACCCCATCTTGGAATAGCACTGGGTATGGACAGGATAATTATGCTTCTGACCGGAGAGGAATCGATCAGAGAAGTTATATCATTCCCGAAGACCACTTCATCTCTCTGCCTGCTGACCGGTTCCCCGTCCACAGTTTCGGAAAAACAATTGGAGGAACTTAAAATTAAGTTCACCAAATAACATACAATCACATCATATAAACCATATTGATTTCTAAGCCTGGTTGAAATATAATTAATAATTATGAAAGCATGTAATACAAATCCAATTATAAAATATACAAGAATAGCACTTTCACTACTGGCTATCGGGCTCGGGATCTACTACAGGAACTGGGTCGGATTTCTGGGAGTATTCACATTAATATCAGCATTTACTGGCGGATGTGCCTTTAATGTAAAGATAGACAGGAGTTCTCACAGCTCATCAGCAACAGGAAAGAACTGAACGCCAAGATCTCTCGATTCCGGGCTAATACCCATTTTTTTCAAATTAAAAGCAGGATCAACTTCAACTCCGAGAAAGAACTTTTCTCCTGGTTCACCTTTAATATAAAACAGGTGTTCTTCATTTGAATTAAAACTCTTTGTACCTGCAGGCTTACCATTTTTAAATATCTTTAAAATTTGAATTTTTCCTGGAATATTACCAAGAGGAGCTCCACAGAAAAATTTTATAGGGCCGCAAACTCCGCTCTCATCTATCTCCAATAACACCCCTGCATTAGTCTTTGTCCAGCGGAATCCTGAATTAGCAGATTCCGTCCAGAAACCAAAGTCATACGGGAGTCCCCGAATTGACATTAGTTTTGACGGGTGAAGAGAATTAAAAGAAACGATATTTGATAGAACAAAAATTATTAACAATAAATATATAACAGGTTTAAACTTCTTTATATCAAATTGTTTAAGTTCTGGAGGCCCCGTTACAGATATAACAAGTATCCAGAACAGGATAAATATTTCAGGCAGCCATAAAGAATTACCGACAAGCATAACAAGTAAAACAACCATAAGCATCTTGAAATACATATCCTTATATCTCCCCCTTATTATAATAAAAATAAAAAGCAGGAAAGATAAAAGGCCGATAACTCCAATTTCGTCCAGGAAAAGGAGGTATTGGTTAAGTGGAAGGTCTTCAAGAAATTTTTCTCCATGTTTCAGAAATTTCAGATGAAAAATGAAATTGCCTGCTCCAATACCCGAAACCGGGTATTTTTTAACTATCTGTATGGAGGTTTCAACCATCCGGACTCTTCCGTTTGAAAAACCATCAATGACTTTTATAAAACGCGTATTCCCTTTACCAATACTGGGAGAATCAAATGCTTTTTCCAGTCTTTTTACTAGTTCTCCTCCGGAAAAAAGCAGTATAACGATAAACAATGAAGGAATTATAATCTTTATGGTGTTCTTTACTCTACTGAACATCAAATATATAAATGCAAAGATCACAAAAATAAACGCAGTGCGGCTTCCGGATAAAACTATTCCGAAGAAAGAAATATGAGCAGCAAAAATCAAAAAAGTACGGTTTCTGCCAAACCATTTCCCTGCTCCATCATCAGGAGAGTTCATTAATGCCAGAGAGGAGTATAGAAACAGGACTCCTCCGAAGAACCCGAACCCGTTAAAATCTGAGAATCCCCCATTGTACCGATTCAATTTTTCCCCCCACCATACAAGGGACAGGAACCCTTTATCAATTAATTTCTGATACAAAGCAATGAGAAAAGAAAAGGAATACCCGAAGATGATCAGTCTGAATATCTGTTCTTTTTTCAAGGAATATTTTCTGATCAAAGCTGCAGTAAAAGGGGTCAAAGAAAAAAGAAATATTGTAATGACCGGGAAAATAACAGCAAAAGAGACCCTGGGGCTCTGAGGAACTCCCGGGCCGACAGGTGTATCGGCTAAAAATGCTCCGGAAGGCATAAAAATATTCGACCACCTTAATAAAACAAAAACAAATGATATCCATAAGATCGATAGGAATATAAGGTAAGAAGATGCCCAGTTGAAATCTTTAAAACCGGGATTAACACCCTTCAGTAATGATCCTGCGACCACACCCGCCAGAAAGAATAAAACGATCGCCATCAGATTGAATGGATAACCGTTAAAAAATAGTGCAGGAAGAGAATTGATCAGAGGGAGTAGAAAAAAGAAAACTTTCAACCCGTTCCCACCCGGAAGTAATGATATTGCAGCTCCTGCAATCAGGAAAGTAACAGGAAGAAATATAAAACCTATGTGAAATACAATAATATAAAATGATAGTACTAAGGCCAGTGACGCAAAAATATAATATATCAGATCAGTTTTGTTAATATGCATTCGGATCTCCCCTCACACCCTGCCAGACTGTAAGGAAGATGATCCGCAAATCAAACCAGAAGGACCAGTTCTCAATATAGAACATATCAAATTCAATCCTCCGCTCAAGCCTTTTTTTATTTAAAGTTGCACCCCTGTATCCGTTCACCTGGGCCCACCCGGTTATCCCGGGCTTAACAAGGTGCCTCAGCATATAGTTCTCTATCTTATCCTTCGATTCAATATTCATGGGGACAGCATGAGGCCTTGGCCCTATCACGGACATGTCTCCAAAAAGTACATTAAAAAACTGCGGCAGTTCATCAAGGCTTGTCTTCCTTAGAAACTTCCCGAATGGAGTAATACGAGCATCTTCTTTGGTCGCCTGTACAAACTTTCCTTCACCATCCAGATCGCTGCTGTCTTTTACCATTGACCTGAATTTAAATAAAGTAAACCGTTTGTTCTTTCGCCCCCACCTCTCCTGCTTGAAATAAACAGGGCCTTTAGAACTTATTTTAACACCAATTGATATCAGAAGGCCGAGCCATGAGTAAATCAACAGAATGAACATAATTGAAAAGAAAACATCAAATCCCCGCTTTATCAGGCGCCAATGGAGTTCATCAAGCGGATCATTCCTTATATCTATTACGGGGACATTATTGAAAAATGAGATCTGATATTTATTTGAAATAAATTTAAAATATTCAGGTATTACCCTTGCACGGACAGGGAATGCCGAGAGAGTTGCAATAATACTATCGAGCTTTTCTGAGTCTTTTGTACTTAAAGTGATCAATACTTCATCAACATTGTACTCAGTAATCACTTTGCCAATATCGGAAAAAGTCCCAAGATATCCGGGGTTATCAGTGTCAGGGCTGTCAGCAATATATCCGGTTATGTTATAGCCCATTGTTGCTGACCGTTCCGGTGTACCAAACAAATTATTCCCGAAATCACTATCACCTACTAATAGAACATTTTTCCTTAATTTCCCCTGTCTTATCAACAATCTCTTTACATATCTGTACACAACTCTTAGAAAAAGTGTCCCTGAAAATACCAGGATCAAATAGGCCATCAGGAAATATCTGGACAACAGCATATCTTTCAAAGAGAAAAAAACAGCCACTCCGGCAATTAATTGAATTGATATATTCTGTAGAAGAGTAAAAAATTCTGACCCGAAGTTGAAATTTTTCAATTCATCATAGAGTGAAGTTATCCTCGCTGAAAAGAACCAGATAATAATAAATATAAGAATTGTAAATATTTCGGAGAGGCCCGGGTTCCCGATCTCATTCAGAATTTTTTCATTTAGTCTGCTTCTTGAAATAATATCTGCAATTGAAAAAGTGACTATAAGGATTAGCGCATCAAAAAACAGGAAAATATAGAAGAATGAACGTCTTATTCCATTCATTTAATTGTTACCTGTTCACTATTTGATCAGCCATCATTTCTGAAATTATAAAAATCCCGATACCAATCTATAAAATTCCTGACTCCAATCTCAACAGGGGTGGAAGGTTTATATCCTGTATCTCTCTCGAGATCTGCCGTATCTGCCCAGGTTTTCTTAACATCTCCAGGTTGGATGGGCATCAATTTTTTTTCCCCTTCTATTCCAAGTGTTTTTTCCATTACACTGATAAAATCCATCAGTTTTACCGGTTTGCCATTTCCGATATTATAAATTTTGTAGGGAGATGTGCTGGATGAAGGATCAGGCTGCATTCCGTTCCAGTTTGGATTCCCTTTCGGAGGTATGGATAAAACTTTTTCGATACCGAGTACAATATCATCTATGTATGTGAAATCCCTCTCCATTTTCCCGAAATTGTAAACTTCGATCGGATTCCCCTCAAGAATATTCCTGACAAATTTAAACAAAGCCATGTCAGGCCGCCCCCATGGCCCGTAAACAGTGAAGAACCGGAGGCCAGTAACCGGTATCCCATAGAGATAACTATAACTGTGTGCAAGAAGCTCATTTCCTTTCTTGGTCGCGGCATACAAACTTACCGGATGATCGACATTGTGATGGGTCGAGAACGGCATGGCTTCATTCAAACCGTAAACCGAAGAGCTGCTGGCATAGACAAGGTGCCCTGTCTTAAAATTCCGTACTCCTTCAAGAATATTTGCAAAGGCGTTAAGATTACTCTCAATGTATGCTTTTGGATTCTCAATCGAATATCTTACACCTGCCTGTGCAGCAAGGTGACAAACCATGTCAAATTTATTTTTTTTAAAAATATCATTGACTCCGGCACTATCTTTTAAGTCCATCTTTATAAAAGAATAATCCGGAAATATCTCACTCTTTACAACTTTGCCATCTTCGATCCTTTCTTTAAGTATCCCTGTCTCTTTCAACCGGGCATATTTCAGATTGACGTCATAATAATCATTAATATTGTCTATTCCAACTATTTCCAGATCCTTTCCGGCAAGCTTCTTTACAAGATGATACCCTATGAATCCGGCTGTCCCTGTAATTAATATTTTCATTTCTTCCTATTTTACACCGAATCTATCTTTTTTAAAATCTTATGATTGAACACTTCTTTTCCATTACGTTTATATTATAACCTTTTTTCCATTTTCTTTCTAAGCATTGGGGAGATACAGCAGAAATATGTACAATCAGGATTTTCATGTATGTCTAATTACATCGTATCTGGAAATGATCCTGTTTACATAGTACCCAAAAATAAAAAATATAAATATTTCTGTAACTGCCCTTGAAATAATCATACCTGTCACTTGAAGTTGAGATCCGAGAATTATGTCAAGAGCAATCATTATTATTGAAGCAGTGAACATTATATTAAACCTGGTCTTCTGAGCATCTGCAGAAGTAAGAATAATACCTGTAGAGAATGAAAAGAATCTGAAAATTAAAATAAATGAAAAATAGAAAAGATATTTGCCGGTATCATGGAGAAATTCGGGGGAGAATGCTGCAACAATCAGATTCCTGCTTAATAAGAGAGAAACTGAAAATATTAATGCAAAGAACATGAAGAAGAAGAAAACAATTCCATAGGTACCTAATTGGACCTTTCCCAGATTTTTTGAAATAAAGAAAACTAAAAAAAGATTTGTAGCCGTTATAAAAAATCTTGAAATTATCGAATGAAATGAAGTGGATAGTACTCGCTTAATCATCTTACTTTGACCATATTTTTTTCCCGGATTCCCCTCTAAGAAAAAATATCCTCCTGCTCAATTGCGTGCATTTATACTTTTTAATTCTACAAATCAGGGTTTTTCAGTATTATTCGATTTACAACTCTGAATATTAAAAGTCCTTAATCTGATTATATCAAAATATTAGCTATTATTTCCCTTTTTAAGTAATTTCAAGGAATAATTTTAAATAGGAGTCAGTTATTTTTGACCAATTATACACATTTTTGACCTTTTTAATATTCATATCTGAGAATTTGTTACAAACTTCAACGTCCTTATTTATAATGTTCAATGATACGTCTTCTGAAGATTTAAAAAAATAGGCAGCATCACCCAATACACTTCTGTTAAATATATTGTCATGAGCAGCAATTGGAGTTCCGCAAGACATCACTTCAAGCAGTGAAGGATTTGTCCCTCCTACAGAATGGCCATGAAAGTATAATCTGCAATGACACCTTAGATTATCCAGGACTCTTTTATCATAGATCCCATTCATAAACTTTATTTTTTTTTCATTCCTGTATTTTTTCATCAGGAATCCGGCATAACTTGTATTTAACGGCCCTACTACAACAAATGGATAATTTGATTCAGAGCGTTTATACCCGTCTAAAATCATTTCAATATTATTTTCCGGCTCAAGTCTTGCAACGGAGAGAAAGTATTCACCTTTTTTCAAGTTTAAATTTCCAGGTATCGGATCACCAGGTGAGGTCAATTTCTCAGCTCCATAAGGAATAAAGCAACTATTTACATTGTATTCACTATATAAGTGATCTTGAATTCCAATATTGTCTGATATAAGTGCATCACTTCGCCTTACTGCATTTTTTTCACAATGTTTTAGAAGTTTTCTGGTCAGATAACCCCACTTATCCCTCTTCCACTCAAGGCCATCCATATTCGTAACTATCTTTGATCTTCCCCTTCGAACAAACTTGTAAAAAAGTGAAGCAGGAGAATATCCCAACTCCAGAATTATATCATTCTGATCTTTCACTGCATCTTTTAATGATAAGAAGTCAAAAATAAAAACAGCAAAAAACCTGAAAATATTTTCCTTGAAAAATATTTTTTTTATCTTAACTCCTTTCCACTCATTACCTTCATAGGGGTGAGTGTCGGGGTTATAGACCGTTACATCGTGCCCACCCCTCACCAGATTAACAGATAACCTGGCTGCACACTCTTCAAAACCACCATAGTTGTTAGGAATTCCCCTTGACCCAAGAATTGCAATTTTCAATTAAGTTTCACCTTGATTCCAATTTATCATTTTTATGTAATTATCAGCTATCCCTTCCCATGAAAAATCTGATCTTATTGTTTCAAGTGATTTTTCACTTATTGTTTTTCTAAGTTTATTGTTTTGAAACAGTAAATTAACTTTCTCTGCCAAATCC
The DNA here is from genome assembly GCA_029938635.1 of Candidatus Aminicenantota bacterium. GTDB lineage: Bacteria > Acidobacteriota > Aminicenantia > UBA2199 > UBA2199 > UBA647. The sequence continues at coordinate 48,084 of JAOZUQ010000004.1, read as the reverse complement.
CCGGCATTTCCTGTTTTAAATAGAATACCATTATTCTGGTCTTGAATAATCTCTTTTATCGGTTCCAGATCAGAAGCAATCACAGGTAACCCGTAACTCATCCCCATAAGTAAAACACCACTTTGATATATTCTCTTATATGGTATTATAATAGCATCTGAAGCTTTAAAGATTAGTTCTCTTTCATGATCTTCAATATATCTGACAAATTTTATAACTCTGCTCTGGATTTTATATTCTTCAATGATCTGATCATAAATGAAAAAATCATCCTTCCATGGCTTTCCACAAATTATAAGTTTAATATTATTTCTGATGGAAGGCATTGCACTAAGCAAAATTTCCAATCCTTTAACTTTTTTAATCTGCCCAAAAAAAAGCAGATACTTTCCTCCCGGATCAAGCCTAAGCATTTTTCTTGCAGAATTCTTTTTAATATTTTTATCTATAAATTCTGAATATGCTCCATGTCTGATTATATTTATTTTATTTTGATCATCAATTTTTATATTTTTTATTAATTCTTTTAATGAAAACCTGTTATGAACAATAATATAATCGGAAATTCTATTATATATTATGTTCTGAACAAATTTCAGATCATTTTCAACAAAACTGGACACATCATGAGAAATGACAATTGTTTTCAAACCAAATATTTTAATAGACAAAATCATAAATAAATTTAAATATCCGGAAGAGAAAATATGAATAATAATAAAATTAATTTTTTCTTTCCTGCATTTTAATACCGACAATAATATCCCCTTGAGCATCAAAACAATCTTTTTCAACAAAAAATTGTTTATATGATTTTTAAAAAAACTGAAATATTTAGTAGGTTCTCCGGCAGTCCCCTGATAATTACTGAAAATATAAGTACCTAAACCCTTTTTTGCCAGAGAATTCATCAATGAACTATCATAATAATTCATTCCCGCTTTAATTCCCACAGGATCAATAATGGCAATCTTAATTTTTTCAGATTGGTTCAACTTACTACACCCATTCTCCCAAATCTTTATTAACCAGTTTCCTGAGTTTTAATATATCTTCAGAGTACAATTTTCTTAAATGCATCTCCAGATCCTTATCAACAACTTGTTTCACACTCGATTTGAATAGTATCTTTTTTATATTTTTTTTTATTTTATCAGGCAATATCAGGTTTAGAGTTTTCCTTAACTTCCCGGACTTATATAAATTTGCAATCAGATCTAATTTGGGGATTTTATTTACATTGCGCTTTTCAGAAATATTTTTAGAATTGTTTCTGCTCACTCCCAGAAAATCAATCAGGTCCCCCAATACTGTCTCCGGATTATTATTCAGATCATCTGTAAAACCTATCCATACCTGATCTTCACCAAAAACATCCATATACCTTTTAACCGGATTATAATACATTCCCAACTTTATATACTGCTGATAATATAATTCCAGTTTTTCAGAATTATTATTTTTGAAAACAATATCTTCAAACGGAATATTTACGTATCCAAGCCTTCTGTCCATCATATAATGCGATACCGCTCTTTGCACCGGATCCCGAAGCATTATAATTATCTTTGCTTCAGGGATAAGTTTATGAATCTTGCCGGGAACTTCCTTGTAATAAAGATAGGATACGCTGGACTCCCCGGTAATTTTTTCGTTTTTGATTTTTTTAAAGTGATTTTTATATTCATTCAGATTTTTTACCAGAAATGTTTTATAATATAGTCTCTGATCAAGAATCTCTTTTCCGGAGAAAAAATTCAACTCCTTCGGAACCGACATTGATACTTCCGGATGGGAAGCCAGAAAATGATATAGTGTTGTTGTACCGCATTTTGGAGCACCAACAATAAAAAAATCAGGAAGCAATTATCCCCCCCTCACAAACCTAAATAATTTGATAATAGATTGTTATTAATTATTAATATTATCCAACCATAATGGAATATAATCAATCCCCAGGTTATCTAAAATCTGTTTTAATTTTATTGTTTCTCCGATATACAGATCTTTCACTCTTTTAACAGAAGCTTCAGAAATTATTTCCATATCTTCTTCCCTGTTAATCTTAAAATAAAATTCTCTCAGTGATTGTTTTAATCTTTTCTGTGACCTGAAGAAAAATTCAAACCTTTTATTCATTAACATGGCAAATTTATGAACCATTATACTTGAAGGCATTCTGGTTCTGTTTGAGATCTTAAATAACCCGGTATCTTTATATAAAGTTCCGTCAATTGAAAGCCAGTCAGCAAGTTCGATCATGAAACGGGAAGGATCATCTTTCAGATGTTCAAAAAAAACAATTTTTAATGAGTTTCTATCAAACATTTTAATCCAGTCCTTAATATATTCTGAATATAAACCCTCCTGGAAACCCCTGAAATAAACATCTTCCGACTCCTCACCTGATGATGCCTTAACCGAATCTTCAAGGAAATTATCAAATTCTGTCTTTACATCAAGACGTAGAGTGGTTTTTAGAGATTTATAAAATGAAATAAACCTTGAAACCGGATCTCTCAGGATCAGGATCAGTTTGACATTTCCAAGATCATTTCTGATCCTCCCCCCTATCTTTCCCTTTCCATAAAGATAGGAGGGGCTGGCCTCAAGGCGATATTTTACTTTACGGCAATGTGAGAATTTACTCAGGTAATCATCAAAATCTGTCAAAGGCCTGTTGAATCTTAAAGGAGTATAATAATGGAGTTCCTTTTTCCTGCTTCCGCAAACTTCAGGATGAGCAGACAGATATTCAAAAACAGAGGTGGTCCCCGCTTTATGAACACCTATAATCAGTAGATTAGGTGGTTTTTTGTTTTCCACGTAAGCTCCCATTCAACATCCCCCTTAACTGATCCGGAATTCTGCTCATTTTCATATATTTTATCAACCTTATCGAATAAAAAATATTAAATACTAATGCCTTTAGTATTCTATTGAAAAAAAAAGGTTCTGTTCTTTTTAATAAAATCATGTAATTTCTACTTCTCCAGTAAACACTGAACTTTGAAAAACTTTTATCCCTGTCTCCTGCCTTATGGAAGATCCTGCTTTCCGGGACAACAGCAAGTTTATAATCTCTCTCAAGCACTCTATGACAATAATCAATATCTTCCATATACATAAAATACTCTTCGTTAATATATCCGACTTCCCGTATCACATCTACAGGGATAAACCACATACACCCACTGATAAAATTAATCTCCCCTTCGGGGATCAGGCCATTATCTTTCTCATTAAAATTAAACTGTTCTACTTTCCCGGTACATGAATGAAAATGGCCTCCATTAGACCATATTGTATCCGGTTTGTCATAATAATAAATTTTCCCCGAAACAATTCCCATCGTTTTATCATCTTCACAAGTATTAACCAGGGGCTGCAAAAAATCAGGATCGACTATTGTATCATTATTGATAATAAGGACATAATCAGCTCTTTCTGAAAGTGCATATTTAATACCGAGATTATTCCCATATCCGTATCCTCCATTCTTGTCCGCCCGTAAAAGTTTTATTCTGACAGTTTTCTTATGTGCAGTAATCTGCTCATTAGTATTCAAAATATCAATCTCTTCGCTAATTCCCCTGCAGTGAGTAACTATTTTTTCAGGAGAACCATCATTTGAATCATTATCTACAATAACGATTGAATAATTTTTATAAGTTATCTCAAGAAGGCTGTCAAGACATTCTACAGTATCTCGCCAATTATTAAAATTGAGAACAACAATAAACACTCTGGCTGCACTATCTAAATTATTAACCATTTTGATATATATATATTGTATTTTGCGAATATAATCGGAATCCTGGATTTCAACAAATAATTAAGTTCCTTATTTAACTTCCCTATTTCTTTTATCTTTGCCTCCAAAAAAACTTATCGGGTTTCTGCTTTCTCAGTATTCAGAATCATTGACATTCCCATACCTATAAGAATAAAATATATCGAATTCATTTTATCAAGTGATAATATAAAATAAAACATTAACATTATACTTATAGAAACTGCTAAATAAAATTTCTCTGATAGAATATCTCCTGATCCACTAAGAAATAGGTCTAACAATTTAATATTAAAAACAACAAATACCAACAACCCCAAAATTCCAACCTCAAGTAATAAACTTAAGTAAAAACTATCTATGGTCGTATACGGAGCTACACAATTCACTCCTTCACCTGCACCATACCCTATAAGAGGAGAGCCTGGAATTTGTTTCATTGCAAGTTCAAACTGCCTGATTCTATGAATAGTACTTTTATCTTTTTCGGAAATTGGATTCAGCTCACTATATTCCAGAGCATAATCTGCATTAACTGCAATTAAGAAAACAGATAATAAAATCACTCCGATAATAATAGAATAAATCACATTCCTTTTAAACATATTTTCAATTTTCTGGAAAAATTTGAATATTAGTATAACCAAAGGAATTAGAACTATTAAACCCATTCCCGTTCTTGAATCTGTTTGGAAAACAAAAAACACATTTGATAATAAATAAAGAGTTATAATAAATCTGAAAAATTTTTTCTTTTCATTCTTAAGTAAAAAAATGGCAATGGGGATCATTGAGACCATATATTGAGCATAAATTAATGTATTTGAGAAAACAGACTTCAACCTGTGAATTCCACTTCTAGACTGAATTAACACTGCCTTTACATTAAATTCATTTTGAGTTAAAAGAAAATTTGAAAAAACAGAATCTCCTGATATATATTCATATAATGCAACTAAATTTACAACAAGTGCACAGAGAAAAAGGAAATTGAAAATTTTACGAATATCCTTACTTGTATTAAAGAAAAACAGAATAAACAATAATAATAAAAACCCGGATATAAAATTATTGAAGAAAGCATAAAGAGATTTAAAAATATTGGAAGACATTAATAGCGAAGAAGAGAACTGAACAAAAAAGAAGATAATAATCAGAGTCAATATATATTTTATTTTTCGGTTCTTTTTTATCTGGTCCCAAATAACAATAGTTTTTTCATTAAGCAGTAATACATTGATTATAAATGCAACAGATAAAACAAAAATCATTATTCTTGTAGGGGTTATACCTGGAAAGTCATTATATTTATAAAAAATAAGATCCGGCCATAAGATAATAAAAAATAACATCAAAAAAAATATCTTTCGCGGAAATAAAATTGATGATAACAAAAAAATGACTGCCACTGTAAAAATCAATACAGGTATCATTACTGTTTTTTTACACCTCTCCTTCTGACCCGCATCATACTAAATGATAGAGTATAAAAACCCATAAATTTCTTAACATAGATGAAAGGAATAATATTAATAAATATCATACTTGTCATACTCGCAAAAGCAGCACCATTAATACCATAATTTGGTATCAATAGTAAATTTAGAGTTATGTTAATAATGGTTCCAGCAATCATAACGTTTTGAATGACAATTTGCTTGCCGGTTACCATCAATATCAGTCCCACAGACCCTACAGCTGAATTAAATAACTGCCCAAGCAGCAAAAAAATAAAAGCAGTGGATCCGGATCGAATCTCCGGTCCAAACATCCCCAGAATCAAATGTCGAAAAATTACCAAAATAATAAATCCAATCATTGATGACACAAAAACTATTGCTGTTGCCTGTCTGACAACTTTTTTTAATTCATTAACTTTCCCCTTTTCCCATAATTCAGTAACTTTTGGACCCAAAATTGCATTAAAAGCAATCAAAGTAATAGAGATTATAGCAGCAAGTCGAAGAGAAACTCTGTAAATACCTACATCAGCGGTGGTTTTGAAGATACCGAGCATTATCGTGTCTGTCCATCCCATTATCAACAGAAGTGAAGTGGTGAAGAGCATGGGGATTGCCAATCCAAGCAGTTTTCTGTAATCTGGTCTTGATTTCCCTTGATTCATTGACAACACATTTGAGTTTCCACTCTCAGCAGTGAATGCCTTTCTCCAGAATATAAAACTGATAATTGCTGTAATTACCACTACTATCATATAAATTAAAACCGGAAGTACTTTGTGGGAAATAAATACAGATGAAATTCCGAGTATTCCAAAAGCAAAAAGGGGAATAGCTACATTTCTAAGAAATGAGTATTCTTTTATTTTCTTTAATCCTCTAAGCCTTTCAGAATTGAGCATTATAAATATATTCGGTACTATCCCAAGTGCAGCAATCTTAAAATATGGAGTAAGATACCCTTTTTTGAAAACAACTTCTGCAATCTCACGTGAATAAAAAAATACCAGAATGCATATAACAGAAGACAATGGCAGTAGTATATTCAGTGCAAGTTTTGACATCCTTGAGATAAAAATGAATTCACCTGAGGTTGAGTATTCGGAGACAAACCTCATCATCGCTGTATCTACCCCTAATTTTCCGAGAACAGTAAACACCTGAAGAAGAGTGAGACACAGGGCAAAAATACCGAGGACATCAGCCCCGTATACATGAGAGATAAGGAAAATCAGTGAATAACTTGATACCATTCCTGCAACCCTTAGCAGGAAAGCTGCAGATGAGCCTTTCAATACTTCAAGTAGATTTTTATCTTTTATAAATCTATTGTTGATCAAATTTAAATGTTTCAAAAACTAATTTCCATTTATTAATTTTATTTTTTTGGTTTTTCAAAAATAATAATATCCTGAAAATAGACTCCCGGTATTTCTTTCCAGTTCCCAGCCATTATTGAGTTAATTTCAAGTCCTGATTCTTTTAAAAGCTTATCCATCCCTTTTTCATTAATCCCTATAGCACTTTCCGGAACTCTCGCCCATTGAGGGCAAAACCAGTTCTTTGAATCATATACCGGTTTATCAAAAACCCATTTACCGGGAGAGGTCATGTGAAAAAAACTTTCCCTCTTTACTCTTTGATCAATGCCGGCTCTATAGAGTTCATTTAAAAAGAAGAATGTAATTATAGCCCTCCCTCCCGGTTTCAGAACCCTTTTCACTTCTTTTAAATAAAATACGGCATCATCTTCATCTAAATGTGTCCAAACGGATAAAGCTGTTACCAAATCAAATGTATTGTCTTTCAGATCCCATTTTGTTTTTTTTACAATGCCACCGGGATTATATGCGGAGTTAGTTGCTTCTGATAAAATAAAATTGAAATACTTTGGATCAAAATGGGCTTTACAGTATTTAACATTATTGTCAATTAAATCAATACCTGTATAATGCCCGCCTTCAAATAAAATCGGCTCGGATGCCATACCCATAAGGCCGGTACCACAGCCGATATCGAGGATACGTACATTGTTTTCACTTTTAAGGTTCTGCTTTATCAAAGTCTGAAAAATCCCGATCACATGGCCATACTCAGCATATGAGGTCCTTGCCCCTTTCCTGAATTTCTTCCGGGGGATCAACCTGATATTCCTTGTCCAGATAATATTTTTTTTATCAATTCCAAGGAAGACTGAATCCAGAATCCAATGAGGAATAAAAGTAATACCACGCCATGATTTTAAAAGAGCTCTTTTAATTATCATATTTTTATCCCCATAGAAGTATTTACTATTTATATCACAGCTATTACTATATTTGAATCAATTATCCTAAACTTCTCTCCTTCTTTGACCAATGCTATTAATTCATACTCTCCCGGATTAACATAAAAAAGTGATGAGAATAATTCGAATCTTAGATTTAATTGATCTCTTCTATCAGTAAATGCTACACCGGATGTAAATAATTTCTCACCCTTCCGGAGCCCTAATAAAAACGATTTTTTGTTAAAACCTTTTTTTTCTAACTCAATACTACCTGTAATATAAAGCATACTTTCATTATGAGCCAGATGATATATTTCTTCAGAGGGGAAAGTATTTACAGTATCAAAAGAGATATTAACACGATTTGATCCTTTCCCGGGACTCTGGATTTCTGAAAATTTAGAGAAGTGATTATTATTTGATAAATATTGATTAAAACGATCATCCCTGCATAAAATTATAAAATCACCAGATTTGCAAACAATTTTATATTCAGCATATATTAATCTCATAAGATGAGGATAATAGAATCTTGGATTTCTTTCCGGTATTTTATCATAGGCAAAAAAAGGCCTGTCTGCCATAAGATTTGTGCCGCTATTTATAAGTTCTTTAAAAAATAAAACCTGCTGATCCTCGGTATTTAGCCTGCCAGGTCCCAGCATTCCCATTGATTTTTTAAACATCCTTTCCGAGAAATAATATAATTGAGATTCAATCGGAAAGAACATGACCGGTTCATTTTTATCTGAGTACTTATTTATTATGGCAGCTGTTTTTATATACATATTTTTCTTAAACTTGATACGTAGATCAGCATTGGAATAAGAAATATAGGAAAAATTTGTTACCCCTTTATTCAAAGCAATTTTGTACCTTTTCAGCACTCTGTTATTAATCATAAAAACAGTCCAACCTGACAGAAGAATGATCAAATACATTATTATTGGGACAACATAAAACTTTTTCCATTCTGATTTATTTTTTATCAGCTTCCCGATCAACCATCCAATAAGAATAAATGTTAACGGGATACAATGACGCAGGTGAGTAAAACTCGTTCTGTGAAGTGCCTGGATAAATATTATAGCAGTATAAATTGAAGTTAAGATAATAAAATTCTTTTTCTTCTGTTCTATAATTCCTTTGTTAAAATATAATATGATAAGAGTAAAATAAGGTAATATTCGGAAGGCCCAAAAAAGTAGAGAAAAATTATTATACTTTGAAAACCAGACTTGATGCTGGGTGAAAACAGGGATAGGGAGAGAAAGATCCGTTGCCATATTTTTAATTATCGGAAATAATTCCAGAAAAGGTTTTAATGATCCACTTAATATAATAACCAAAACAATCCACGGTAAAACTATCATGATTAGAAATGCAAAATAAATAACAATACATTTAATCCATGTATTTGATCGGTCACTCCCCTTGTAAATTACTATTGCAATAAGAGCGACAACTATAGAATAAACACCAAAATCAATACGAAACAAAGCCGTTATAGCAGTACCAGCAGACAGGAAAAAAAGTTTCTTTTGTGAATTATCATTGTTAACAAAATAATATAATGCCAACAAAAATACAGCCGGCCCAAGTACTATATAATACTTATAGAACCTTGGTAATAACGTTAACGCTATAGTAAGTAACAATAATGATATTAAAATTTTTCCGGTTATCTTCTCAATAAGGTAATATATGATTAGATATGCAGTAAGATATCCGCCCAATATGACAATAACCTCTCCAATAAGCTTGCCTCCAGATAAAAATTGCCCCAATGCACTGAAGTAATATACTAAAGGGCCATATATATTACCTTTAATATGAATAAAAGGATGAAATCCATTTAATATTTCCATCGCTTTTGCAAGTTGAGCTCCCTGGTCGGGATCTCTAAAAAAAAATGTAATAGATGGGATGTTTAAGAAAAGAAAGAACAATATATATAAAGATAACAGTAAAGATTTTATTATTTTAGAATATACAGATTTTTTAATTACACTCAAATTTTGACCTCTAAAAAAATATATAAACTATAGTACCAAAGAATATATTCATCATAATTTCTTTTAAATATATCCCAGAGTTTTTAAGTGTTTTTTTGTTTTTTCCCACTTCTTATCAAGTTTTGTATTATCTTTTTTTTTCAGATTGATTTTGTATTGGTTTCTTATGCTATTCCTGTTTTTTATTACTTCACTGAGCATTTTCCTGATAAGCGGTAAATTAAATGAAGCAAGATTATTCTCCTCTGCCGGGTCGCTTATTATATTATATAGTTCATATTTTGTCTTACCCTTATTTCTTGTAATAATCAGCTTAAATTCTTTATACAAAATTGCATCTCTCGCAGTAACTCTTTTTACAGAATGCCCGAGAGTATCAAAATAGATTGTTTTTTGATTTGGATTTGATTCCTGATTTAATAGCAGATCTTTGAAACTTTTCCCTGACATTTTACTTTTATAATTCATTTTCATCAATTCTTTCAGGGTAGGAATAATATCCATATTTGAAACTCTGCTAACTATTCTTTCTCCGGCAGGTATACCAGATCCTGAAATAATAAGCGGAATTCGTATAAGCTGATCATAATATAATAAACTATGACCCAATTCTCCATGCTCGTTAAAGAATTCACCGTGATCTGAAGTAAAAATAATAATTGTATTGTTTAAAAGGTTTTTAATTTCCAGCGCTTTCATTATGTATCCCACTCTTTCGTCAACGGACTCAATTTCAGCTATATAAAGAGATTTGATATAGGAAATTTCTTCTTTTGTAAATTCCTTTCCTTTTTTTTCTCTTTCTAAGAGTTTTCTAACATTATTTCGAGAATAATAATTTTTGTTTTCTATAAGATCTACTGGATTGAATTTTATTTTCTCCCTAAATTTTTTTAAAGGGTTATAAGGAGCATGTGGATCCATAAACCATTTCAGAATAAAGAAGTTCTTTTTATTTGGAATAGTAAGAATATAGTCAAGAATGCTATAAGTCCTTAAATAATCATTGGAATGACCGCGAGGGAGTTCATGAACACTTTTTAATATTCCGATTTTTTTTTCTATGTTTTTAATCTGATTATTTACAAAAAGATTAAACATTTTAAAAATATCGAATTTTTTAATTAATTTAAAACTGTAGAGATTTTCAAATCCCTGAGTATTATTTGAACTTTTAGCCAAGGGGTTTTCGATATCCATTTTAACATCATAACCATTCTTTCTGAGAATTTCAGAGAATAGTTCATCCTTGTTATTAACATGGAAAAAAAACTTTTTTGTAGTATTATTAACTTTAGCAGAAAAAAGTGAGTATGATCCCGAATGGTTCCCTGTTAATAAAACTACAGAGGAAGGGATTGTCACAGGAGATATTGTATAAGCATTTTCAAATAATATTCCTCTTTTGGCCAGTTTATCTATATTTGGAGTTTTTGCTTTGCCACCATAACATCCGAGAATATCTTTTCGTAATGCATCGGAAACAATCAGAATAATATTTTTCTTTAGTTGTTTATTCTTTGATATTAAATTATTTACTGGTTTTTCAAGAAAAAGAATTATTAGAATTAATAATAGAAAAAATCCGATGATAGAATATTTTTTTTTCTTTAGTTCGATTCTCATATTGGAAAACCTGATAGCATTTTTCAATTTGAAATTATAGCATAAAAAAAATGAAATATATTGCTTATCTAATCAAACTATTTTGTCATCACCCCATATTTTAGAGTAGAAGTTCATGTTGGAAATGATGATGGACATGACGTTATCCGGAGGCAGTAATTTACAGAGATATGATATGAAAAAATGGGGTAATGCCAGAAATTATTCCTTAATTCAAAAAAAACATTTCTCATGATAATATATATAGAATGGTCATTAACAAAAAGTATAAATTACTGTTTATCGGGATACCCTATTCCGCTTCGAGTGCAATAATAAAGGAGTTGATCGAAAATTACAATAGTGAACCTTTACTTCATAAACATGCGAATATCCCTTATTTGATTAAAATTTTCAAAGGATTGGATATTAATCAATTCCATATAACAGCTGTTCAAAGAGATCCTGTTGATATAGTATTCTCGGTATTCAATAAACTTAAAACAAATGCAAATGGTGTTTATACCGACAGGAAATATTTTTTAGAAAATGGCGGCCATGTTTCAAAAAAAGCAAGAAGAACTTTTCATCAGGTAAAGAAAAACAATTGGGATTTCCTGGAATATCTTAAGAATGTGTATTCATTTATTCCATATGACAGTTATATATCTGAAAACAGGAATTATGTTAACCAATGGATATATTTTGATGAATTGAATAAAGGATTTTCTGAAATGTTGAAAAAGGCAGGAATAGATCAAAAAAGGAAATTACCACTATACAATCCAACTAATAAGATTGAAGGAAAGAGTGATGTTCCTGAAAAACTTATTAAAATAATATTCGGACCTTTTCTGATTTACAATAAAATAAAAAACTACAATTATTCAATCTCAGATATAGGCTACATCAATTATTTCAAGTTCCTTTTTTTTCGCAGGATAAGAGCCTATAAATGGAAGAAATCTGACAGGATCAGTTCCGGGAAAATCAGATCAGCTTATGACTGATTTATAAACATATTAATTTATCGGCTTTGTAATCAAAATTTCTATTGGTAACTCTTCATAATACCATTTATTCTGATCTTCAGAATAAAAAACAATCATTTTATATGATCCTTCCGGGACATTAGATGTTGAAGAAAAAACTTCAAACTTAAAATTATTTTTAGCTTTTTTCCTTTTCAATGGCTTTATATCTGTAAAATATAATTTACTCCCCTTTATTAGTCCCAGAAAATATTTTTTAATTATACTTTTTTCCAGGGAGATCTTTATCTCACAAAACAGAACTCCTTTTTTCACTATGCTGACTTTTGTTATGTTTTTTGCAAATAAAGTATTTATTCTATAAATATTTGCCGGAATTTTTTTTTTTATAAAAATATTTTTCTCATATGTCATATTGCTGAATGAAGGCAATTTGTTTGTAAGAAATTTATTAAAACGATTGTCTCTGCATAGTAAAGTTCTATTTCCAAATTTACTAACTATTTTGTAATTTGAATAAATAAGATTCATTAAATACGGATAATAATATCTTGGGTTCCTTTCTGCAATTTTATCATAACTAAACTCGTAGAAATCAACTATAATATTTGTGTTTGTATCTATTAACTCCCGGAAGAAAGCTGATTGTTTCTCCCTGGTGGTTAATCTTCCCGGTCCCAAAACACCAAGAGATGTTTTAAAAACCCTTTCTGAAAAATAGTAAAGCTGAGGGGCCACAGGGATGAATAAAACAGATTCATCCTTCTTTGTTCTTCTATTCACAAAATCTGTTATTCTTATTAACCCGTTTTTCTTTTTGTATTTTTCCCTTAAACTCTCTTTTGTTAAGAATAATTCCTTGTAATTTGAAAACCAATTCTTTAGATTAGAATTATATTCACCATGTTTTTTTATTAAATGATGGTTTTTAACAAATGGAATAATAAGAAATAACAAAATCAATGTTGTAGATACAATTGCCAGTTTAATGCTAAAGCTTTTCCTTACAATTTTTTTATTAGAGTAACCAAATATCCATGCTATCAAAATAAACTGCATAGGTATAGCTTGAAGTGTATGGAAAATATGAGGCCTGTTTAAGGCTTGAATATATAGTAGAATAGAAAATACAGAAGTTACAAAAATAAATAATCTCTCTTTTTGCTCTATTTTTTTTTTTAGTGTAAGTAAAATTATCAATACTATAAAAGGTAAAATTCTAAAAAACCAGAAAAATAGAGATATATTGTTATATAAGGAAAAAAGAGATTGATGAAAATTGAATACAGGAACAGGCAGATCCATTCCGTGTGCCATCCCGACTACTACTTCAAAAGTTTCAATTATTGCACCCGGGAATCTGTTATTCAAAATTAATAATAATAAGAAAGGTAATCCCACAAAAAAAACAGATGCAGTAAAATATATGAAATTATTCCTTAATATCTTTTTTCCCTTATCCTTTAAACTCAGATAAATAACTGAAAGTCCGACAATAAAAGCATATACTCCAAAATCAAATCTAAACAAAATAGAAATCCCACAGGAAATTCCTAAAAAAACAACTCCATTATAATTTCTATTTCTGAAAATAAGGTAATAAATTGAAAATAGAACTAAGATCGGAGCTAGTACAATATAATATTTATAGAATCTTGGTAAAAATAATAACAAAGTTATTAATAATAGATAGGAGATCATAAAGCTTTTTGTGAATCTTTCCATTAAATAATAAAGGAGCAAATAGGATGATAAATATCCGATAACAATGATAAAAATCTCACCTATTAATCTATTGCCAGAGAGAAGTTGCCCCAGGGTACTAAAATAAAATACAAGAGGTCCGTATATATTTCCCATAATATCCACAAATGGATGAAATCCATTCAGGATCTCCTGAGCTTTTGAGAGTTGTGCTCCTTGATTAGAGTCCCTGAAGAAAAAAAAGATTGATGGAGTGTACAAGAAAAGAATCAAAAGAATTGAAAAAATTATTAATCCATATTTTGAAAATGACAAAATTTTAAATTTATTAAAAGACATATTTTTTGATTTTTTAATATTCTATGTTGCTTTTTTTTTCTTGTCAAACAAAAAAAGAAGTCCGCCGATTAATGCAACAAGAATATATATTCCTCTGTTAATAAAGGAAACTATAATAGCTATTGGAACAGAAACTCCAAAAGTTGACAATCCTAATGTAAACAGAGATTCCTGCACACCCAGAGCACCGATGCTTATAGGTATCAGAGAACCAATTGTAACAATAACCATAATGAACAGTATATCCGGAGGATCAACTTTTTGATTAAAACTTAGTAAAAGAAATGATAAACCTGCCAATCTGATCAAATGATAGGAAATTGAGAGAAGTATCAGGTTTAGATGTTTAATAAACTTGAAATCATTAAGTATACTTTTGTAATCCATAAAGAATTTTCTTGCTTTTTTTAATTGTTTTTTTATTACTCCCTTGAAGAGAATGAAAAAAATGCAAAGTAATATAATAAAAATCACAGATATTAAAATAACGAAATTAAAACTAATATTCAGGTTCATATCTATTTTATAGATCCAGTTTGGATAAAAAAACAAATATCCTATTCCATAAACAACAAGGACAATCAAACCTATAAATCTCTGGAAAGTTACAAGTGTAACTGCCTCTGTCATTGAAACAGATTTTTTTTTCAGATGGAGGATCATATATCCATCTCCTCCGATATTAGTTGGAAGTATATTAGAAAAAAACCATCCTATTAAAAACATTTTTAAAGTTTCAATATAACTCTCAACATAATCAGACACTAAAATATGAATCCTTAAAGTAATAATAAAAAATGAAAATAAAATAAAAAAAAATCCGAAGAAAAAATAATAATTGTTAAATGTATAATTGAAGAATTCTATTTTATTATTGTACAACTTGAATACAAGTATCCCCAGTAAAATTATCCCAATAAAAAACTTAATTCCGATTTTTGTTTTTTTTTCTGACAAACATCCCATTTCTTAACTATTCCTATTCGGCAATATATTTGATCATTTTCTGGTCTCTCGGATGGTCCCAATCTCCGATGTATTCCGACTTCCAGCTTGTTCTTTCCCCGAATTTGATCATCTCTTCTCTAGTAAAATCAAAATGGTCAAGACTATGAGATTTATCTGGGTTTCTATCGGATTCACCCTCAAAAAATGTGGCAAAAAATATATGCTCTTTATTGACAAATTTTCTGAGATTTTTCAGGCAAAGCAATATATCTTCTTCACTTAGATGGGAAAACAAAGACAGGGCAAGTGAATAATTCGGTTTTTTTAAAAATCCGTCAAACTCAAACTTATCAGATATTACAAATTCAGGATTTTTTTCTTTTAACAAGTTTCCTTGAAGAACTTTCTTCTTACCAATTTCAACTAATTTTTTTTCTTTATCAAATCCAAGATAGTTACCGGCATCTAGGTATTCAATAAACCTTGACCCGCCCCTTAGCGCACCACAACCGATATCAAGAAAACTGTGAGAAGATTTTAATCCCTGTTTTATCAGATAATCAAATTGCAAATTTCCTATCTCATCCCATTTGCCTCCGACATATTTACGATATCCAATAATTTTCAACCCCAATTCCCCTTCCGGGACCAACCCCCCAAATATTTTCAACTTCATTTTTTTTAAACTTATCATTTTTTTATATCTAATTCCTTTATAATTATTAGCTTATTAATAACTTCCACACTTGTTTTTTAAGTGATCCCAAAGTTCCCTTATATTTTTTTCATACTTATATTCAGTGATAGTATTGTGTTTTAAAGATGATTTAACACATTTGTTCAGAATAGAATCTATTTTTGAATCCTTTACATTTAAATCAAAAAACTTAAATACTTTCTTAATTTCCAGAGTTGATAATTCAGGAGAAAACAAATTATTAAAATTAAAAAAAATATGAGGAATATCATTTACATATTCCAGTATCCTTTTATTGTGTTCATACCATAACTTCAATCCCAATCTAATAGAAATATGATTTCGCTTTTTTAATGAATAGGCCACTTGAATTGGTTCTCTGACATTGATCAGAACCTTTTTTATACCATCATAATACTGCTTCCAGGCCGATAGTGTAAGACAAAACCTTGGGTCTTTAACAATTAGGTCTATATGATTTCTGGACAATTCCTTAATTTTATTTTCTAACTTTTCCGCTCTTTTCAGTATTAAATTCTCGGAAGGTGGAGAGAAATAGGAAAATTTCCCCCAAGGCCCGTTAACTAATGAAATATTAACATCCAGGATCTCCATTTGTTCAAAATATCCATCGGGGTTCCATTTGTCTCCTGGAAATAGCTTGTCAGGATTTCCAAGCTTAGCTCCAGCTTCAAGAAGCAACTGTGTTGTTATTGAAGTCCCAGATCTGTGCATTCCAGTTACTAATAGCATTATTTCAATTCTTCATTATAAATTTAATGATTTAAATCAGTTTTGTTAAACTTTAAAAGATTCAATATCTGTGTATATATTTTAACATATTACATCACAATTGAAAAATTATACGATAATTCCATTGACAATAAGTTCTGTTTTCATTAAAGACAACCTGAAGATAAATAAATTCATATTGAAAGAAACATGAGACTATATTCTGATGTTAATCTTATCTTTATTTTTGGACCACCATTCAATAAAGCTTATTAAAATGACCAGGAATATAAAGAGTATTAAAAAGGAAAAAACTATCAGATAAATTCCCGGGATATTTTCAGACCGATAAAATCCTCTTAAAATAAGTTTATTCTTTAAAATCCGGATATTTTCAGAAATTAACTTTACTCTGTTATATAATATTTCATACTGCTTCAGGTCTTTGATAATTACAATCTCAGAAAATAATGACAACTCTTTATCTGAAATAATTTTCAATATTCCATCTATTTCAATAAGGGCTTCATTAAACAAATCAAGAAGCCTTTTTTGGTTATTCATTTCAATAACAAGCCCGTAATATTGCTGGGAAGGAGGAAGATAACTAGGGTCTATATCAAGTATATCCCGGTAATTTTCTGAGGGGATATCCTTGAATTTTTTTACAATACTAATTTTCTTCTCTTCTTCTTCAATTGCTTTTTTTTTTTTTATAATGTTGTCTATGATCTTCAGCTTTTCAATTTTCTCTCTGTAAACAAACCATAAAAAAAGTTGATGCTCAAATTTCCTGAAAAAATCCTCAATATCCCTAGTAAATTTTACTTTACTTTTTTCATCATATTTTGCAAATTTTCTACTTATATTCAGGTCAAGGACTCCAACAACTGAATTGTGTATTTTCCCTTTTTTAAATGTGTTTTTTACTGAAATCTTATATTTTTTCTTCTTTTCTATATTTAATTGAATAATGGGATCAATCAGTTTGTTGATATCATCAGGAGATAAAAAACTATTTTTACTATTGATTATACTGAAAATATTTCCGAGATCATCTGAGAAGATCCTTGATGATAAGGCCTCGGGAGGATATTTAAAAGTAAAAAAAAGTGTTATAAGAATTATTCCTGATATTAATACTGTGGAAAGCAAGATTGCCCTTTTTTTAGTAATTTTTATCAGATCAGCAAATATCAATTCTTTTGAAGATGCAATATTGTTCTGCATTTCCCCTCCGCGATAAGGCTATTTCACTAAATTCAATTCTTTCATAAAAAAAACCCCCGGTTTTTGCCGGGGGCTTTATTTTAAAATCTTTTACAAAGCTTATTTCATTACTTTCTCTTCCAGTTTTATCCCGGAGTCTCCGATCATTTTTCCCTTCGAATTGATGAATACAAGTTTAAAACCTGTACCTCTGCTCAACATTTTAGTATGTTCCATCTTAATACTTTTCAGACCTACTCTGTTTTGCATAAGTTTCATCCCTTTTAGTCTGTTTAATTTCAAACCCTTTCTTCCTAAGCGCGAGGGAGGGCCGAATTTTCCAAAATCAGCAATTTTCTGTCCGCCATTATACAGAGCAATTCCGATCTCTTCCTTTAACCCAACTTCTTTCAGCAAGTCCCTAAGTTTTTGAAGATCAAACACCGGGCAGGAAAGACATGGTCCCGGTCCGGGTCCAGGCCATGGGCCTTTTGGATTTCTCCACCATGGGATCCTTTCAAGACGTCTCATCAAGTCCTTAAGCCTTTCAATAAGTCCCGGATCGAGTCCCGGACCACTTCCTCCGTCACAATTTGCAACTGTAAATGCAGGGCTGTCTCCACTTGTTGTTCCGAGAGTAGCCTCTTTCACCCGAACATGATAATTTGTTCCTAATGCCTGAGCCGCAGGAACATTCCATATTTTGGATCCACTTGCAGTAGTAGCCGTAAGCTGTGTTACAAAATTTGCAGGATCAATTGAACCTCTGAATATATTGATCTTTACATTTGCACTCAATGTACCGGTATGGGTCCATGATATTGTCTCCCCCTGTCCCCTGCAGAATTCTTCGCCTGCTGTCGGGTGTGTAATAGTTATCGCTGATGTGGCGGGTGTAGGAGTATCCGTGATCGTGAATGCAGCACTGTCTCCCTGACATCCGGGCTGTGCCGGATCTGTTTTGATCCTGATGTAATAGGTCCCGTTCGTATAGCTCATAGGTATTGTCCAGCTCTTTGTGGGAGTTCCTGTTTTGGTAAGTTGTTCTACAAAATTAGCAGGATCAATTGACCCCCTGAAGATATTGATCTTATAACTGGAGCTTGAACACCCTGTCGCTGTCCATGTGATGTTATGAGTTGTTCCTTTGTACCATGTTCCACCCGATGGTGAATTTACTGTAAGCCCGGCTGAATATACCAGGCCCATTGCTACTACAAAAACTAATGAAAATATAAATAATTTTTTCATATTTTCCTCCTTTAATTTATTCTAGCTATTATATAAAAGTAAAAAAGAAATATCTCATTTTTTTTAAAGTTTTATTTATAATTATTTTAACAATAAAAAATGTAGTTAAAAAAAAAGCCCCCGGATCTCTCCGGGAGCCTCCTTTATATTTGCTGTCTGTTTATTATTACTATAATGCTTCTACTAAATACCCGGGAATTTGCAACGGGATCAGTGAAAATTTTTCTGAAGTAGCTCTTCTGTCCGAATCACTTGAAGTACACCACAACTTGGTAACTCTTATCACATAACACCCCTTTTTATAGGATGAAGGAATTATTACTAATTCAGATCCATCATCAGGGGTCATTGCTTTAAGTGTTTTCCATTTTAACATCTCAACAAGGAACGGAATCTTCATTAGAGTATTGATCTTTTCGAGAGATACTTTCTTCTTTACATACATTTCTCTTAATCTGGGTACTAATTGTCCAATTGAAAAACATTTCACACTTTTGATCTCAATCTTGACCATCTTTACCAATGACGCTTCCAGGACCGGTTTTACAGCCAGATGAGCTTTTTGAGCCAGAAGAACTTTTTTTGACTTCAAAGTGCCCGGAAACATCAGCTTCTTATATTTCCATTTTACTACCATAGGGAAACCAATCCACTTTACATCATCTTTTGCAGGTTTATAAACCACAAAAGATGAACATGAAGGACCACTTGGTGTTGTTCCGCAATCTTTAACCTGGAATCCGGGACTGTCTCCGTAAACTGTCCCAACCGCCTCTTTTATCCTTACAAAATATGTGCCGGTTGCAGCAGAGGCCGGGATCGCCCAGCTCTTTGAACCGCTGGCAGTTGTAGCTGTCAGTTGTTGTACAAAATTTGCCTGATTAATTGAATTCTTGAAAATATTGATCTTTACATTCGCATTAAGGGAACCTGAAGAAGTCCACGTTATGTTGCTGCTTTGTCCACGGCACCATTGTGATGATCCGGTCGGATTTGTTACAGTGATCGAAGGCGCACAGGAGGGATCAGTGATCGTAAATGCAGCACTGTCTCCCTGACATCCGGGCTGTGCCGGATCTGTTTTGATCCTGATGTAGTAAGTCCCGTTCGTATAGCCCATAGGTATTGTCCAGCTCTTCGTAGGCGTTCCTGTTTTGGTAAGTTGTTCGACAAAATTTGACTCATCAATTGAACCCCTGAAAATGTTGATCTTATAACTGGTACTGCTACATCCGGTTGCTGTCCAGGTGATGTTGTGCGTGGTTCCCTTATACCAGGTGCCTCCTGATGGTTGATTAACTGTCAAATTGGCAGAATATATCATCCCAATCGACACAAACAAAACAAATAAAATTATTACTGACTTTTTCATTTCTTCCTCCTTAATTTGCTTACATTAAGATAATAGAAGTTTTAAAAAAATATCTCACTTATTATTCAGAATTTCACTCACCCTTTTTTTAGCAATATAGACATCGATCTAATTACAGATAAAAAAAAAGGCCCCCGGATCTCTCCGGGAGCCTTAAATTGTGATCTATTTTAAGCATCAAAAACTAAAAGTATAAGTTGAAGTGTTGTTCCTTATCCTTCTGTCACGGAAAGAATCTCCGGGATCAACAACTACCGTAGCCACTCTACCTAGTGACCTCCGTGAATCATACCTGCTTCCGCTATGCAGCCTGAAATCAAAACTGAGACTATACTCATAGCTGTGTCCTCTGTAAGTGACATTTTCAAGATATTTGGTCTTTGTCTCTCCAGATCCTGGTGTAGAACCCTGGGTCCTGACAGAAACCTGAACCGGAACTCTCGCAAGAGGGGGGCCACCAAAATTGTTTATCCTCACTTTTACGGTCAGCCTGACAACTCTCCCGTAATCCCTGGAGCTGTGTCCTGAGATATAACAGCTCAGATCAATGTTCTTTTCATCTATTATACTGAAGACAGCACTTTCAGCAGATACATTAGCGACACCAGTCTCTTCAATTTTTATTTTAAATCCTGAATCAGGTGTTGCAGTTTTAATCAGCGTCCTTCCGATTGTCCATTCAGTAGAAATCCTTCCGGGAGCAAGATTCTCCTCAATAACACCGAAAAATTCTCCGTTCTTCATCAGGGAGATCTTCACATTGTTGGTAAGGTTTTTAGGTCTCCACAATATCTTCATCCTGCTGTTAAGGGCAAGATCCCTGCCGCTCGGTTCTGTTATCTTAATTGAGTGAGGTTTAAACATGGTCGCTACAAGCGGTGTAAATACATACATCTGATTAATGATCTCAAACGCCCTGCTGTCCCCCTGTACTGTACCAACAGCTTCTTTTATCCTCAAATAATATGTCCCCAGATCATAAGATGCCGGGATATTCCAACTTTTAGAACCATTATTAGACCCGGTTAATTGTTCAACAAAATTAGCTTCAGAAATAGAATTCCTGAAGATATTTATTTTGATATTTGAATCCAGATCCCCACTCTTATCCCAGGTTATAGTCTTTGTAGTACCTCTGCCCCATTTAGTCCCGGTAGTAGGGTTGGTAACCGTAATTGAAGCTGCTGTCCCCGGCCCGGGTGAGGAAGGATCTGTGATTGTAAAAGCACTACTGTCTCCCTGGCATCCGGGCTGAGCCGGGTCAGTCTTAATCCTGATGTAATAGGTCCCGTTTGTATAACCCATAGGTATTGTCCAGCTCTTCGCAGGCGTTCCTGTTTTGGTAAGTTGTTCAACAAAATTTGCAGGATCAATTGAACCCCTGAAAATATTGATCTTATAACTGGAACTTGAACACCCTGTCGCTGTCCATGTGATGTTATGTGTAGAACCTTTGTACCATGTACCACCCGATGGTGATGTCACAGTAATACTCTGTGAATAGATCATCCCCATCGTTACTGCCAGAATGAATGAAAATATAAATAGTTTTTTCATGATTTCCTCCTTGTTTATCATCTTTATATATAGAACTACAAGAAGTATATCTCAAAAAAAAATAAATTTTCAATTATTTTTTTCCGGAGCGTAAAAATTTTTTAACAAAGCAGGAATAGACTTATAGGCAGGCGAAATACTCAGTAATTAAACCTTAATATATTTTAGTTTGTTACTACAAATACATTACTATCACCGATAACTGCACTATCAACAGTTTTTATACGTAAAATATAATTCCCGTTCACATAAGCTCCGGGAATGGTCCAGTCAATAGATCCTGTATTAGGCCCGGTGAGCTGCTGAACAAAATTTGGGGTCTCTATTGAATCTTTGTAAATATTTATTTTCACATTATCAGACATTGTCCCGGCCTTTGACCATGCAATTTTATAGGTTTTCAGTTTACTCCAGGTATCACATGATGTTGGAGAAGTTACAGTTATTTTCGGAGTACTCACTATAGAACTGTTAACCGCAAACAGATCACTGTCATCTGAGACCTGGTCATCATCAGTTTTCAATCTTATGATGTAATTCCCGGCCTCATAATAACTAGGAATTGCCCAGATCATGGATCCTGTGTTAGGACCGGCCAACTGTTCAACAAAATTCCCCACATCAATTGAATCTTTATAAATGTTAACTATAACATTAGCTGACATCGTTCCGTCTTTCAGCCAGGTTATTGTATAAGTATTATTTCTCGGCCAGGAGCTGCATGACGAAGGAGAAATTATGGTCATTGTAGGTGTTACACTTCCTCCGTCAGTGATCTGGAAAACATCACTGTCATCTGACACCAGATTATCGTCTGTTTTCATCCTGAGAATATAGTTCCCTGCTGTATAAGTTCCCGGAATGGTCCAGCTGTAGGTACCCGAATTGGGGCCTGTTAACTGCTCAATAAAATTTTCAACCAGGATTGAATCTTTATATACATTGATCTTTATATTGGCCGACAATGTACCATTCCTGTCCCATGTTATGTTATACGTGCTTCCTTTGTCCCAGGTATCACTCGAAGTGGGAGAAGTGATCGTGATAGAGGGAGTTGTTGAGTTCTCTGCAATAACAAACACATCACTGTCATCTGTTACCAGATTATCATCTGTCTTCATCCTGAGAATATAATTCCCTGCTGTATAGGTACCGGGGATGGTCCAGCTGTATGTACCGGAATTCGGTCCTGTTAACTGCTCAATAAAATTTCCAGCCAGTATTGAATCTTTATATACATTGATCTTTATATTGGCCGACAATGTACCATTCCTGTCCCATGTTATGTTATACGTGCTTCCTTTGTCCCAGGTATCACTCGAAGTGGGAGAAGTGATCGTGAGCGACGGAGTGGTCGAACCGCCGCCTGAGATGGCAAAAACATCACTATCATCGGATAAAAGCCCGTCATCGGTCTTAAGCCTGAGGATATAATTACCGGTAGCATAGGTCCCGGGGATCGTCCAACTGTAGGATCCGGAATTCGGCCCGGTTAATTGTTCCACAAAATTTGCAACATCGATCGAATTTCTGAATACATTTATTTTCACATTAGCAGATTGGGTCCCGGTTTTTTCCCAGGTTATGTCGTACGTACTCTCCTTGTCCCAGGTATCACTTGAGGTCGGAGAGGTTACCGTGATCGATGGAAGAGTTGAAGTTCCGGTAATACTAAATAAGTCACTGTCATCAATAAGAAGGCCGTCTTCTGTTTTTAATCTTATTATATAATTCCCCGCTACATAAGAAGATGGAATTGTCCAGCTGTACGAACCGGAATTGGGGCCGGTAAGCTGTTCAACAAAATTTTCAACAAGTATTGAATCTTTGTATATATTTAACTTTACAGTTGGTGATGAAATCGCGGGACTAGTCCATGTAATGTTATAGTTCTGTCCGATCTCCCAGGCACTACTGGAAACAGGAGAAGTAATTTCAAATGCATAATCAATAGTAAAAAAAGCACTTGACATATCAGAATCAGAATCATTCACTGCTCTAACTTCGATCTGATAATCTACTCCTGTCTCAATAGAGGCTCCACTTTCAAGAGTATTGATAGTCCAATTGAAAGAACCGGCATCTGCTACATCAGATGCAACCGGGCCCAGGTTTACACTATTTTTATAGAGGTTTATATTAACATTGCCTGTTGCATTCTCAAGATTCCATCGAATCTCATAAGTTCTATTAATACTCCAGTTCTCTCCTCCATTCGGGGAAAGGACTCCGAAAAGTGCATAATCAAATGTTGCCAGATATAACATCTGGTCTCCTTCTCTCCAAACCATAAATGCAGTTTCATCGTTCATTGCCATCGTTGTTCTTGTATCTGCCTTGAAGTTTGCTGTTGTAGAAAGATACTCTACAGGCTGCCAGGCACCGTCATAGACAGCAACACCTATCGCAGCAGGTTGTGTTAGATATTTAGTCTGAGCCCAGGAAACAGCTACCATGTCAGGTGATCGTGCAATGACTGCCGGAAAAGGGAAATATTCCTTTAAAGGAAAATCCGGGCCGGAAATTCTCACCGATGTTGAAAAAGATCCGCCGACCGGTTTGACCCAATAATCAATTCCACCCTGGGTCCCGGGGGTATAATATGAGAGAGCCGCAACATAAACATTTCCCGATGCATCGGCAAATATTTCACTCTGCTTATTATGGGGATGGAGATTAGATAATGTCATTGTTGCACTTGTCGAAAGATCTCCCCCGGAAGCGGCATACCTGTATTTGATTATATCTTTATCCTCATCCCAGGTGATATGTACGTTACCGTTCATATCGGTAAAAAGATTCGGCCATAAATGTTCTTTTGTTGCAGGAGCGAGATTTGTCTTCTTTATCCATCCCCCGCCCGGAGCTTTCCGCCAATAGGCAACAGGATGAAGAAGGGAACCGCCGGTATCTTCAATAACAACAGCATGGTACACTCCGCTCGAATCGACCGTAAAAGTAGGAGCAAGACAAAAGTTTTTAACTGTGACTATTTTCTCCCTTCTCCAGGTCCCTCCCGAATCTCTCCAGCAGTGTATGAAGTCCTTTGATTTGAAAAAAGGTGTTACCCATACAAAATGGACCTCGCTGCCATCCGGTTTTACAGACAGCCTGGGGCGAACCTTTCTATAATTCACCTCATTCCAGTCAACAACATTTATAGTGACCTGGTTGACAACCTGTCGGTTTACGATCTGTCCATACTTAGCCCATCCGTTATCGATCCATAGAATATGGATATTACCGTTATTATCTGCTCTTATGTCATAATAGGTCCCTGTGATCCCGAGAGAGCTTACAGTCTGACTATTTATGGTAAAAAATGAGATAAATATAATAAAAG
This sequence comes from Candidatus Aminicenantota bacterium, assembly GCA_029938635.1. Taxonomy (GTDB): domain Bacteria; phylum Acidobacteriota; class Aminicenantia; order UBA2199; family UBA2199; genus UBA647. The sequence continues at coordinate 22,798 of JAOZUQ010000004.1, read as the reverse complement.
AGAGAAATATTAGCTTTTTCATAAATGCTCCATTCAATGTGCTTTTTTTAACCATTACTTACAATGCAACTTTCATGCCAATCCGAAATCCCACTATAGTATTACATATTCAGATTTTTTTTTCAACCATTTTTACAAAAACCATACAATAGTGACAATAATTGTCACTTGCCCGGGCCGGAGAACTTGAAGTATATGTTATAATAGTATCAGGATCATGAAGAAATTGTTGATGGCAATAATTGTGACCGGAGGATAAATGAGGGAAAATTTTCACAAAGTGAATAAATGGATCATCCTGTTAATGTTACTTACAATTCTGATATCCTGCTCAAAAGAAGACATAAAATTCGAAAGGGGAAAACTTGAATTAACTGAGTCTGAAAAATCAGATTACAAGGGAATAAAACCACTTCTGGGCATAGATAGTAAATCAAGATATCATTTTGTTCAAAGGGAAAAAACCACTTACAGATCAAAATTTTATAAGATCAAAAAATCAAAAACCCTGGTATTCAAACCTGAATTAAAGGGTGATACTTTTGTATATTTTACTATCGGACAATTTAAAAAAACCAATGATCCTGATCTGAAGATCATTGTAAGCCTTGCCTCGAACGGGAGAAGAAAAACAGTCAGTGAATTCTCAAAAGTAGGAAGAAGTGTTAAATTCGATCAGATCCTGAAACTTACCGGCTCTTCGGAAATATTCGTAGATATTGAAGGAAATTCGGAGATATTTGTATCTGAACCGGTTTATCTGAAGGTCAGAAATAAAAACCCGATATTCCTGATAGTTGCAGACACACTGAGGGCAGATCATCTGGGAATATACGGATATGACATGAATGTAACCAGGAATATTGACAGGTTCGCAGAGGATTGTGCGATTTTCGATAATTGTTTTTCTACAACTTCCTGGACGTTACCATCACATTTATCCCTTTTTACATCAAAAAATCTTTACAACCACGGGGTTTACAACAAGCACTTGAGACTTTCAGAAAAGATTCCAGTTTTCACAGAATTGCTCTCTGAAGACAGATATTCAATAAGTATGAATGAAGGAGTATTTGTGAATTACAAATATGGGTTCTACAGGGGATTTGACCAATATATTTCAAGGAAGTGGAGATCCTCTATATTTTCAAAGAAAATGTTTGAACATGCGATTAAATTGGCAAAAACAAATGGCCTTGGCAATTCCTTTAACTTCCTCCATACCTATCAGGTTCACAGCCCTTTCAGACTCCATCCCGGACTGAAATATTCAGATAGTGTCCATACAACAGAACATACAACAGGTTTCTCTTTTCCATACAAACTGGCAGAGCATGATCGTAAATTCACTTACAGGCCCAGAAGTGAAAAACAAAAGAGCGGGATCATATCTTCTTACGATGCCGAGCTTGAATTCTTCGATCACTGGTTCGGATACTTCATCAATGCCTTGAAAAAATCAGGAATGTATGAAAATTCGATGATAATATTCATGTCTGATCATGGAGAAGAATTCTTTGAACACGGAGCATGGGGGCATGGGAACAACCTCTATAATGAAACTATTCACATCCCCCTCCTGATAAAATTCCCTTCGGGAGAATATAAAGGGAATAGGATCAATCAGAATTGTTCTATAATTGATATTCTTCCTACTATTCTTGATTACCTTGATATTTCTTACGAATTTGATACAGACGGGATATCACTTCTACCATTGCTGAAAGATCCTGAAAGTTACAGAAATGAGAGAGATATTGAGTCGATTCTAATACATATGGGGTCAAAATTAAAGCTATCCCAGGTACCGCAGATGATATCTGTGATCAACGGGAAATATAAACTCATATATAATTTTAAATATTCAGATGAAATGAATATTTTTTACACAAAATTTCCTCTCCCCGACTACAAAGAATATGAACTTTACGATCTTAGTACTGATTTTTCAGAAAGAAACAACCTCTCCGGAGATCCGAAGTTTAAGAAAGTTCTAACAGATCTCAAAGAGAAGATAAGACAGATAAAAAGGAAAGTTTTTGCTCATAAAATAAAAGGCATCCCTCTGAAAGTAACTGATAAAGATAGAGAGAAATTGAAAACTCTGGGCTATTTATAAGAGCCGATTGCAATTAGCTTTTAATCCATTTCGTGTATACCTGACTTGATTAGGCCATACCACTATGATATATTATTTAAGCAGGTGAAAGGGGTAAAAACAAGAGTTTAAACATGAGATCATCAGTGAAAAAATCATTCTTTGTTATATTGTTAATAACAGCTTTTTTTTTCATCGGATTAATGATTTTCAAGAAAGATCCACCACCAAATGTGGTCTTCATAATAATTGATACATTAAGAGCCGATCATACGAATATGGGCAACGATAAGTCCGGAGAAACACCGGCATTAAAAAAATTGTTCAAAAATAATTCCGCATATTTCGGAGCATCTTATTCTAATGCGCCCTGGACCCTCCCTTCGATATCATCAATGATCACATCTAAATTCCCTTCTGAGATAGGTGTTGTAAAGAGAAATTCTAAAATAGATGAAAAATTCATTACTCTGGCAGAGGTTCTAAAAGAGAACGGATACAAAACCCACGGTGTAATAACACACATATTCCTGAAGAAAAAATATGGCCTCGGGCAGGGCTTTGACACATATCTGGAAAAGATCGATTCTTCGGACAACAATCTGTTTTCCATAACATCACCGGTTGTCACTTCCGAAGCAATAAAAATAATTGAGGAGAGCCGGGGGAAACCTTTCTTCATGTTCCTCCACTATTTTGACCCTCATTACAGATATGTTGATCATGAAAACAAATCCTCTTATTCGGGCCCTTTTCTCCCCGACAGGAATGAGTCCGAAAAAGCTGAGATCATAAAGAAAAACCTTTTCTCTCAGAATGACCTCGATTATTTTAATGAGTGCTACAGGAGCGAGATCAGATTTACAGACATGTATATAGAACGAGTTATCGAAAAACTTAAACAGCAGCACCTTTATGAAAATACAATAATTGTGATAGTTTCAGATCATGGAGAAGAATTTGGCGAACGGGGAACACTCGGACACGGCCAGTCATTGTTTAATGAGCAGACTAAAATTCCATTTATTCTAAAATTACCCGAAGATTTTGAAAGAAATGCGAATATTCGCCCGAACTTTTCAAATATTGATATTTCTCCAACGATCCTGGATGTTGCCGGGATCGAAATTCCGGATTCTTTCAGGGGAACAAGTATTCTGGCTGAAAAAGGGCCGGAGACGATCTTTATGGAGGTTAATGAAAAAAAATATGACACTCTATATAATCAATGTGCGATCGTCCATAAAGGCTGGAAACTAATCAGGGATTTTGAAAATAACAAATTTGAATTATATGACCTTAGCGGGGACAAACCGGAAAAAAACAATCAGTTTGATTCAAATAAAAAAATGTTCTTCAGTATGTACAAGATACTGAAAAGATATATCCGTATGATAGAGGATAACAAGCACATCTCCCAAAAAACAAAATTGACAGCGGAAGAACAGAAAAAGCTGGAAACCCTGGGATATATCGGAAATTGAGAGCAATAAAAATAAACAGCCGTTCAATTAAAATTATAATTTTCACCTTTGCCCTCCTTTTCGCTGCATCACTTTTCGTATATCTGAGTATGAAAAAAGAGAGGGACTGGGTTATTGATGAAATTACTTTTAAAACCCGGGATGGATTTGAATTGAGTGCTTTTCTGCTGAGACCGGAGAATCCGGGGAAAAACAAATACCCTTCTGTTGCATGCTTCCATCAACTATCAGGGAACCGCGATGATTTTTTAAAACTTTTCCCGATGTTTGCAAAAAAGGGTATTGTTACACTTGCGCCCAATTTTGTCAGGCAGAGGGCAAACCTCAGCGCTAAAAGAATAACCGATCTGAAAGATGCTTTAGAATACTTAAGCTCACTTGACTTTACCAGGAAGGGGAAGACGGGGATAATCACAGCCAGTTTTACAGTAGAGACAGGGATGTATGCAATACAGAACAATCCGGACATAATAGCAAATGTTATCATATCCGGCCCTATCCTGAGAGAAGAATCGAGGGAATGGATAACAAGGAACTCTGACCTGGCTATTTTCAATATTGCAAGTATTTTAGACGGGAACCATTATCTTCTTATGGAAGAATATACAGCAAGAAGCCTGAATCCCTTGTCAAGAAATTTGCTGATTGAAAAAACAGAAACCCCTTTTACACTCCCCGCTCACGGAACATTTGTTTTTGATGAAATACCTGAGATACAAAACCATATAGCCGATTTTTTTGCAGAAGTATTCGGAATCGATAAGGAAGCTGACGGGATTGTGAAAAACCCTAAACCAAAGGATATGATCACCTTTTTTTCGACCGATAACATGCCGATAAATGCAACATTCAGAAAACCTGCCGGAAAATCAATAATTCCGGCTCTGCTGATATATCCCCCCGAATCAGAAACAAGGCTCTATTATGATGAACTTATTAATACTCTTGTTGATAAAGGATTTGCTGTTCTTGCTCCGAATACAAAGAGGGCATGCAGAAAAAAGACAAAGATAAATCTTTGTGATATGGAAGTTAACGGAGCGCTCAATTTCCTTCGGGAAGACCCTGATATCGATCCTGAAAGGATTGCAGTCCTATTCCCGGGTTTCTATCATTACTTCGCAATAAAAGCTGTAAATAACAATGAACTATCAGTTGATCTCATTATGTTAATGAACTTCAGGAAATTTCGTGAATTTCTGGATCTCGAGAAGTCCAGGTCCGAAAATGGCCCTGCCGTGAGGTTCATAAGAAGCTCTGAACAACAGAAGATCCTTTTTTACATGAGGAAATACCTGAAAAAATGAAAAAACAATTATTAATCTTAATTTTCTCATTTTACATGCTGCTACCATCATCCTATATGAATTTGAAGAATCAGAGCCGGTATCTGGAATCTCTCAAACCGGGAGGATCATCAATGATCTTCATTCCGAAAGGTGAATATTTTACCGGAGACAAGGGTTCCAGAGATAAATCTCCTCCCACAAAGAGGGTATTTGAAGGTTTTTATATAGATATACATCCTGTTACGAATTCCCAATTTCTTGTTTTTTTGGAGAGAACAGACTTTCAGCCGGATGGGAAATTCAATAAAACTTCGGCTGAAAAGATGCCGGCAAATCCGGTAACGGGAGTTAGTCTTAAAGATGCTGAGAGATATGCTGAATTCGCCGGCAAAAGGCTTCCGACAGAATGGGAATGGGAAATTGCTGCAAGGGCATTGAAGAAAGACTATCAATCGACCCTTTCCATGTTCTACAAAGAAAAAAACGGTGTTTTTTTTGAGATGGAGAGAAAAACCATTTCTCCTGTTTTTTCAACTCCACCAAATGATATAGGATTTTATGATCATATAGGGAATATTTTCGAGTGGACAACAAGTGCTTATCCGACTGATCTATTGATCGGGAAAAACAGGAACAGCCAGAAGGTAGGAGTAATCAGAGGTGGTGCATGGACTAACATCAGAAATGATATAAAATATTCCACCCGGACACCCTTTCCTGTAAAACGGTCGCTCCCCTGGCTCGGATTCAGATGTGTTAAAGATCCGGGAAACTAAAAATCACAAAGCCTTTTCTGTTTATCTAACAGGCTTACACTTTTCTTTATCAATCACAAAATTACCAATTATCAGGACATCCATCCCGGTCCCGTAAAAACACCTCAAAGCATCTTCCGGAGAACTGACTATCGGCTCTCCCTTAATATTGAAGGAGGTGTTAAGAACCCCGGGAATACCGGAAATCTTCCTGAATTCATCAATAACTTCCCAGTAGATCTTATTTGTTTTTTTACTGACAGTTTGAGGCCTTGTAGTATTGTCGATCCAGTGCATTGCACTCTGAATCTCCTTATACTTATCTTCAGGAACATCAAAAGCCATTATCATAAATGGTGAATCTGCAGGTTTCTTCAGATATTTATCTTTATACTCTTCAAGAAGAGATAAAGCGAATGGTCTCCAGTTTTCACGGAATTTGACAAAATCGTTCACCTTATCTTTCATATCCGGATCACTCGGATCTGCCAGGATCGACCTTCCGCCAAGAGCTCTGGGGCCTGCCTCCATTGCACCCTGGAACCATCCTACGATTTTTCCATCTTTAATTTTTTTCGCGCCATATTTCGTAATATCTTTTCGTTTTTCAAAGTTTACTTTGTTTCTTACCAGGACCTTTTCGATCTGAGCATCAGTAAAGGATGTACCAAAATAGACATGATCCATTTTATAGCGGGGATCGTCTCCTTTTTCCATTGCAATTGCCATTGCCGCTCCGAGTGAAACTCCCGCATCATGTGAAATAGGCTGGACAAACATCTCCTTTGCATTCGAATGTTTATGAATCTCACCATTCATTTTACAATTAAGAGCTACACCACCTGAGAGGCAGAGGTTTGCACTGCCTGCCATTTTGACAGCTGCATTTGCAAGATGTATTCCGGCCTCTTCAAGTTTTGACTGAACTGCAAATGCAAGATCTTTATGATGCTGTGTAAATTCCTCCCCCTTTTTCTTCGGAGGGCCGAATTTTTCAACGATAAGATCACTGTAAAAATAGCCGTATGTCCTCTTATTGTAGAAAAGATACTCAGGATTAATTTTTACTCCATTGTCTGTAAGGACAACTACTTCATCAACAAGTTTTTTTATCTCCGGATTCTGTTTCCCGAAAGGAGCAAGTCCCATAAGCTTCACTTCTCCTTCGTTAGGGCCCCAACCGAGATACTCAGTAAATGCAGAATAGAACCATCCGAGGGAGTTTGGAATGCTGATCTCTTTCAATAATTTGATCTTTTTCTCTTTCCCTGACCAGATCGTGATCGTTGAATTTTCACCATGTCCATCAAAAACAAGGATTGCCGAATCTTCAAATCCCGAACTGTAATATGCAGAAGCTGCATGAGCATAATGGTGTTTCACATATATGACCGGTGGGATTTTCTGTCCTGCATATCCGGCATCATTAAGCCCGAAAACAATATTCTGCTCAATATTTTTAGGATGGTAATTAAGGATATCTTTAAATCCCGAGATAACACCTGATCCGAGATTCTTTCTCCCTTTACTGATCTTCTTTAAACTATTTCCCTTTTTCCCGAATAATTTGAATTTGAGAAAAGACCTCATCAGGAAAAGCGGATATTTAACTTTATAATAATTAGAATCCCATCCGACAGCTATAAGATCAACATCATTCAGATCGAGACCACCCTGTTTCAGGCAAAAAGCAACCGATTTAGATGGGAAATAACCTGATGCCTGCTTCACTCTTATTAACCTTTCTTCTTCTATAAAACTTATCAATTTACCATCCTTCAGCAAACATGCTGAAGGGTGAGCAAACTCAGGATGATAAATAATTCCAAGTATATTCATAATTTCACCTCAATAATTTTCAATTTACAGCTTTCATAGGTTATTTATTACTATAGTACTGCCTGAAGCTTTGAATCTCACATTTTCCTTTTATATAGTCAAGAAATTCCATGGAAGTATCCAGGGCCTTATCCCTGTTCATAAATCCTATATCTTTAATATCAATATTCACAAAATCTCTCGGATGGAAATTAAGAACAATAGTCCTGTTGAACATGAGAAGAATATTAAATATTGTTTTTGCATATGTCATACCTAAAGAGATCACAGATGTTCCGTTAAATGGAATTACAAAACTTGTCATGGGTATTTCCATCTCTTGTAATGCCAGTTTCCTTTGTTTTATATAATTAGTAAAATATCTGAACGGAAGGAGAACCCTGATCAAAGAAGAATCACCGATATAATCCATATCCCTGAGGATATCTAAAATATCACCATCTATTGAATAATCAGGAGCACGAAACATTGTTGGTGAAACACCGAAAAACTTTTCAATGATTTCATGATTTTTCTTTATCTCAGCTTCCTTTTCTTTATAACTTTTTTTTGTCAAATATCTTGGATGTGAAAAAGTATGATTCCCGATCTCGAAATCTTTTAACAATTCATGTGTCCGGGGAAAATCCTGGATATTCTTTCCGACAGCAAAGAATGTAGCATCAAGTCCGTTCTTTTTAAGAAAACCTGTAATCGCAGGAACGCCATCATCAAGAAAGATATCCTTTTCCATTTTATCAAATGAACTAAAAGCTCTCTCTCCATCTACATCAAATGATAAAATTACACGCCTGTTATTCTTCATTATATTTTTAAACAAAGGGACTCCTTTTAACAAAATCCGAGGTTTTTAAATACCATAAATTCAAGTTCAGGTCAAATTGATCTTTAGTGTCCCAAGCTTTCTAAATTACTTAAAATTGATAAAAACCCTTCACCTTTTTCTCACTTATTGCAATTTTCTAATACTTTTTTTAAAGTCAGGGACAATTGTGATCTTTTTAATCATAAGATTTGAATCTCTTATCCCTGAACTGATTATTCGGAAGAACCCTGACTCATGTTTGAAATATATATCTTTTCCTGAATCTCCATCTCCAGGATCCAGATTTATCTCTTCTCTGGACTCACCTGATATCAGAATAATTTTCAGCTCTCCTTTTTTATATGCCGGTGAATTCCTTACAATTTGCTCAGAAACAACTGCCACATTATACTGCCCGCAATTTATCGGCATATATCCTGTGTCAATTTTATCAATAGAACTATTTTTATTCTCATAGATCGTCAGAGAATTAATATATGAGAGAAGAATCAGGTCAACTCCATTTCTTTTGAAAAAAGTTTTCACCCAACGAGGGGTCACACTATCGCTGAACAGTTCCGGAATTTCTCCCTGAGTATCATGGATTTCATCTACAGGTCTTTTGTATTCTGTCTTCGAAATCCCCTCCCCGGTATATTCAACACTAAAAGTATATGGAATATTGTCATGGGTATTAGACCTGATCTCTATTTTATAAATAAAGTATTCTTTTTTCAGTTCATCCGGATCCAGAGAAGCTTCAAACAATTTTCTTATAGCAGTTTTACTGAATTCCTGTGGGACCATATCGGATATTTCAATGCTGCATGTGTAAGCACCTTTTTCTGAAATATGAACCGCTTTTTCCCCGTTCACATCAACTTTTAACTTTAATTTTTCTCTTGAAATAAAACTGAAAACTATCTTTTCAATTTCCTTCTTTGAAAAAATATATTTCCCTGCAATCCCATTCTTTACAACTCCGTAACACGGATCCTTTTCATATCTTTGAAGAGGAAGGTGAATGGAAGGATTCTCGTTCAACGGTACAAATGTACGGGGAAGCGGCATCCCTTTATCCAATCTCAAATTTCCTTTTATATAATTCGGTTTTCTATACCAGAAAAGAATATCATCACTCCAGGTGAAAATTGCCGGCCTTTCAACCTCATAAAAAGGAGAATAATTTTTCAGCCTGTTTTTTGCTGCATTTTTAAACTTCATGCTCTTTGTCTTACGTAAAATATAATCAGTTCTGAAACTAGTTATAAGGAAATCAAATTTTCTTTTCCCTGTGAACATTTTTTCCGGGACCTTCGTAACATCCCTTCCGAACACAGATCCCCTGAATCCTACAGCCGGTGGGGTCCACATTTCACGGAAAGTGAAACTGGATCTCCCAAAGTGATTTCTCATATAATATGCCGAATAGTCCGGTTCGCCGATCCCGGCTCTCTCCCTGACCGGATGTGATGCTATCCCTTTCAGCAGATCAAAGCTTTTGTAACTCCTTGTGAAATTAACAAAGGAATAGATAGAAACCGGAATTAGAAGCAGAGCAGTAACACTCCACCGAATCCGGCTCCCGCGAAAAAGTTCTTTTGTATCTACAAAGATAACTTTTCCTATTATTATAGCTACCAGTGGGATGAGGGGCAGGATTGCTCTGTAATTCAGATAATTTTCCCTGCCTGCCATAATAAAATAAACCAATAATGAAAACGAGATTAAAACAGCTTCTCTGTTTTTCCTTATAAAAGACAAAATCATACCGGCAATAAAAATAATGATCAGCAATATCCCGAAATGTTCCAACAAATTCTTGCCATACAGGATAAATGATGAAGGGAAGGGATCATACCAGACAAGTTCCTCTGAAAGTCTACTCAAATATTTAAGTGTTACCTTAATATTGCTTACCGGGTGGACCAGCCAGTTTGGTGCTCCGGAAAAGAATCCTGCTGCACTCCCTACAGCTACATAAAAAAAGCCTTTAACAAAAGAGAATTCTTTTCGGAGATAGAAAAGAGGGATCAGTAATACGATCCCGAAGAATACACCATTGAATTTTGCTGCTACCGAAAGCCCGAAAAAAAATGAAGCCAGGAATAAATTAAGTTTGTTTTTTGTCCTGAGAAATTTTAATGCATAATATACAACAATCGTGATCAGAAGTGTAAGAAGCACATCGGACTTAAAGTTGTGTGAGTCTATGACATGAGGCCAGAATACCGACAGCAGCAAAGCGGCTGAAATCCCCGCATATTTATTAAAGAACTCTTTTCCAAGCAGATATACCATATAGATATTGAATGTTCCGAAAATTGCAGAAAGGATCCTCCCGGTCTTAAGTGTAAATATGAAACCAAAATCAGTATTCTGGAAAATATTATTAAAATCTATAATCCCGAGAAATATTACCAGTTTATTAAGGATAAAAGAAAAAACAAAGTTAAGATACATAAAGAATGGGGGATAATAATGGATCGGGAAAGGATCTTTATGAAAATCCCATGACCATGTCATGAGCCCTGTCTTCCCAATTTCATCTGCTCCGAGAAAATCAAACCAGTGATTTATCCTCAGAAGAAAACCCAGGGTTATGATGACAAACAGGGTGATCCTGACATAAAGATCATTGTGTTTTCTCATGCTGAAATTATAACATAATGTTCACTTCTTCTAAAAGCAAAATTCAAATAAATTGAACAGCAAATCTATTTCTATTGATTTCTTTTTCTCCTTTTTGTTATAATTAAATCAAGAGGGAGGAAATTTTGAAAAAATTAATAATTATCTTGACCCTGATTTTAATACTTTTTTCCATATCTACAATGACCGTTTCGGGAAAGGACTACAACAGGCTTTTTCACAAATACGGACTTTTGTACAATGATACAACCCAGAACCTGTTCTTTTATTTTGGAGTAAATTGGGACTATCACTTTTCAAAAGTTTTTATGATAACCCCGGAAGCAAATATTTTTGTCAAACCGATCTGCAAGGTGATCTATTTTGAACCTGCTATTATATTAAACCTTAAGCTCAACAATGCATTTATAGGAGCAGGCCCGATGAGATTGTTCAGAATAGCCGGAGATGAATTGGTCGAGGAATTTACAGGCCTTAAGATCAATATCGGATTCAGGCTTGGAGATATGGTCCTGCGAATTATCCACTTCTCTCCTTTCGATGATCTTTTTGGAGATAATTGGGTATCCGCACAAATTGGTTTCGAGTTTTAGACCCCTTTTCAAACAGGAGAAAACATGAAAAAGCTATTACCATTAATTCTGATCTTTATTATTTTATCTGTTGCTTTTTCCGGCGATCTGAAAGCAGACTCAACCAAGTTCTTTGCTAACTTCGGAATGATGACAGATGACTCATTCAGCTTCGATTTTTATGTATGGACCATGGGTGCAAATATTGATTTCAGCATAAATGACCTGTTCATGATAAGCCCGGAACTTAACGTTATTACCTATAAATTTGAATTCTCAACTTTCCTGCTTGAGCCGGCGGTTATGGCAAATTTCAAGTTAGGAACTTTATTTGCCGGAGCAGGATTATCAAAATTCATTATAATTTCCGGAAACGATTTCGGAGAGTCCTCGGATTTTGCTCTGAAAGTGAATGGAGGATTCAGGGGAGACAACTTCAAGTTCAGAGTATACATTATAACTCCTTTTAATGACCTTTTTGCAAGTAATGTTGTAGGTGTTCAGGTCGGGATCGGTTTCTGATCCAGGCTTAATCACTACATTAAGGAAATAGTAATCTTTTCAGGTGTCAACGGGCAGTCATATTTAAGTTGAACATCAGGTTTTGCTGCAAAGAGACACTCCCTGACTGCAAGATACCCGCCGATACCATACATAAACGGGGGCTCGCCAACAGCTTTTGACCCGAGAACTGCATACGGATTCTTAAGATCCTGCATCATTTCCACATTTATCTCATCAGGAATAAATTTAATATCCGGCACTTTATATGTGGAAGAGCCTCCTGTAATTATCTTTCCGCCCTCCTCAAATAATAATTCCTCAACGGTCACCCAGCCTAATCCCTGAATGAATCCCCCCTCAATCTGCCCCAGATCGGTCTGCTGATCAAGACTTTTCCCGGTATCATGAACAATGCTCACTCTGTTGAATTTATAAACACCTCTCAAAACATCCAACTCCGCTTCAATCAGGGCGGTACCGAACACATGATAAGCGAAAGGTTTCCCTCTCTCTTTGGTTTTATCAAAATAAATATCCGGAGTTGCATAATAAGCCTGGGATGTGAGTGATACACGCTCTGCATAAGCTTTGCCGATAAGTTCTTCCCACATAATAGATTGACCATTACCAGTATTGAACACTTTTCCACTTTCAAATTTGATTTGATCAATATCAACACCCATACTTTTTGCAGCAACGGAACGTAATCTCTTAACAAGCCCGATACAGGCTGATCTGGTAGCCATACCGTTCAGGTCGGCACCGGAACTTGCTGCTGTAGGTGAAGTATTGGCAACTCTGGTAGTGTTGGTGGTCTCAACCCTCACTCGTGAAGATGGGATGGAAAGGGTCTCAGCTGCTACATTTATCATCTTCTTGTTCACACCTTGCCCCATCTCGACTGCACCTGTACTGACCGACACACTTCCATCTGTATAAATATGGACAAGAGCCCCTGCCTGGTTCAACATTTTATTTGTAAAAGAGATCCCGAATGATACCGGCATAACAGCCGCCCCTTTTTTAATATGATCATTTTTACGGTTGAACTCACCGATCTTTTTATAAGTTTCTTCGACCTGAAATTTTTCCTCGAGCTTTTTCCATGTTGCTGATATATTACAGTTTTCAGTTACCATTCCATAAGGAAAAACATCCCCTTCCTTCAGAAGGTTCATCTCCTGAATCTTTCTGGCACTCATATTAATTTCAGTTGCCGCTTTACTTATTGCTGATTCAATAACAAACATCGCCTGCGGCCCTCCGAAACCTCTGAATGCAGTAAAAGGGGGAAGATTTGTATAACAGCTTATCCCAGTCACTCTGACGTTAGGTATATAATATGAATTTGTTGCATGAAAGAGTGCCCTCTCAAGGATAGCCGTTGATAAATCTGCATAAGCTCCGCAATTCTGATAAAAGGTTGCTTCATAGGCAATTATCTTCCCTGAACTGTCAAGCCCTATCTTAAAATCTGATGAGAACGGGTGCCTCTTGCCTGTATTCCGGATATCGTCTGATCTTGATAATACAATTTTAACAGGCCTTTTGGTTATATAAGCACCCAGTGCAGCCATTGCAGCCCAGGGTGTTGCCTGATCTTCTTTTCCTCCGAAACCGCCTCCGAGCCTCCTGACATCTACCTCAACCCTGTTCATGGGTATCCCGAGGATACCTGATACAGTTTTCTGAACGGCAGTTGGTGATTGTGTGGAAGAGAGAACTTTCACACTATCCTTCTCAACAGGGTACGCAAGTGATGCCTGAGTTTCCATATAAAAATGTTCCTGACCTCCGGATTCAACTCTCCCTTCAGCCACAATCTCACACTTCTCCCAGGCAGAATCGGTATCACCATAATCAAACGTCCTAGGCGGAACGATCAGATTGCCTGCTCGAAACGACTCTCTCGGGTCTGTAATTGCAGGAATAGGTGATATGTCAACCTTGATCTCCTTCAAAGCCTCTCTTCCGGAATCAAGACTCTCTGATAAGATTAAAAGGATAGGCTCTCCGGCAAATTTTACTATACCTTCAGACAATAATTCTTCATCTCTGATAATTGCACCAATCTGATTCTCACCCGGGATATCATGATGGTCTATTATTTGTACTACCCCTTTGATAGAAAGGGCATTTCCCAGATCTATTTTTTCGATCTTTCCATGCGGTATTTCAGAAGTAAGAACAGTCCCATAAAGAATATCATGAGGAAGTTTCAGGTCATCAATAAATTGAGATTCTCCCCTCACATGCTTAATGACCTCATTGTTGTTCATTTCAGCCACCCGTTCAATTTAATAAAATGGGCTTTGATCAGCCGCCTCAACAACTCTCTCTTATAATCTGATGAGCCTCTGACATCACTTATCGGTGAGATCTCATCCATAACAATTTCAATAACTTTGTTCATGATCTCTTTACTAACTTCTTTACCGGTAAGCCAGGCACTGCTTTCTTTCATATACAGCGGAACAGGAGCAACACCACCGGCACTAAGATCACATTTTTTGATTACATCTCCCTCAAGATAAAAACAAGAGGCCGAATTGCAACTCGCTATATCAAGATATTTCCGCCTTGATACTTTTTCAAAATTAAAAAATCTCTTCCCCGGATATACAGGGATCTTGATTTTCAGGATCAGCTCTCCAGGTTCAAGGTCCATAACTTTGTAATCTTTGAAAAATTCCTTAAACAATACTTCTCTTATTCCATCTCCGGATTTAATTTCAAGAACAGGATCCAGTACCAGGAACAGGACAGAGAGATCACCGATAGGAGAAGCATTTACAATATTGCCGCCAAGGGTCGCCGTATTTCTAATAATCTGAGATGAAATAAGATACATAAAATCAGAGATACCGGGAAAATATTTATTAAGGATTTCGGAATCAATGATATCTTCAACCGTTGAACCCGCCCCTACATGAATAAAATTATTATCTTCAAATATATCAGAAATGTTCTTAATATCTGAAATAAATCTCACATCAGGGTTTGGCTTTCCGGAGCCGCTTACAAGCAGGTCAGTCCCTCCTCCGATATAGAGAGTATTTTCCTTTGCAGTCGACTCACTATCCATGTCCGGGCTGCCTGTCAACCCTTTTAGCCTCTCAGGTATTTCAGTAAAGTAATCAGGGATAGCTGAAAGCCCGGCCAGTGATGATATCCGATCCTTATTATCAATGCCTGTTCCAACTATTTTCAAAATCTTTTCAGCTGCCCTTTTTATCGAATAATAGCCGGTACAACGACATATATTCCCATCTATGGAATTAAGGATATTCTCCATTGTAATATCACGATCTGAGAGCAGGAATCCTGTTATCGACATTATAAAACCCGGTGTACAGAATCCGCACTGAATTGCTCCCTCGTCAACAAATGCCTTCTGGACAGGTGAAAGTTCAGGACCGTTTATACCTTCGAGAGTTACAAGATGCTTACCGTTAAGTTCACCAGCCGGAAGAATACAGGAAGCGACATTCTTATAATTCAATACCCCATTATCCAGAGAACCAAGAATAACAGTACACGCACCGCATTCACCCTCTCCGCATCCTGTCTTAACACTTGTGAGTCCCTTTTCTTCCCTTAAAAATCTCAAGGTAGGAAATTGAGGATCAATATCAATTTTTAATTCTTCATTGTTTAGAATGAAATTTATCTTCATATTTCAGTTCCTGAAATCTTTTGAAAGATGTTTCAAAGCTTGTTTGTCATATTTTACAGCCTGTATTTCAGAAACAATTGAAAGAGCTATCTCAACAGGAGTTCTACCTCCGATATCCAGGCCGGCCGGCGAGAATAAAAACGAAGTGTCCAGCGGACCTTTCATCTCTTTCTTCAGTTTTGAGATCATTGTATCGATCTTTTTCCCGGATGCAACAACTCCCAGATATTCAGGTTTAAATTTTCTTTCAAGAATTCCTTTCAAAATTGCATAGTCGAGTTCATGAGAGTACGTGGCTATCACTACATAGCTATGATCTTCTATTTCTATGTTATCAAATATAGTCCCCGGATCTTTATAGTGGATTTTTATCTGATTTGAAATACCATCAAGCACATCTTCTCTGTTTTCTACAACAATGATCCGGTAATTTAAGTCCTTTAAAAAATTTATAAGATTCTTCCCAATATGGCCGGCACCAAAAATATAAATTTTGTCATCACTTCCCGTATATTCGAGGAAAAGTGTAACTTCACCACCACACAGCATTCCTGTTTTTTCACTATCAGGAAGTGCTCTATCCTTATCAAGCAAATATTTCTTCAGGACACTTTTACCTGACATCAAGACCTTTTCTGCCTCTTTTAAAACTAATTTTTCAAGAGTTCCTCCTCCGATAGTACCAAAAACATCTCCATCTGCAGCAAGGACCATCCTGCCGCCTGTTTCGGAAGGGCCGCTCCCTTTTGTTTCTATAACAGTGATAAGTACAAATCTTGAACCATTTTCATTCAGTTCCAGAATTTTTTTGAAAATTTCGGAGTTTTTCATCTCAAATTATTTTTTATTTACAGGGAAAGTAAGTTTCCTGCTCCATTCCGGAGGTGTTTTATCCCTGTTTATCCTCTCTATTAAAAGAAGTGCATAACGGATTGTCTGCCTCATTCCCTCTAGGCTCCATTCGGGATCATATTCATCTTTAACTGTATGGTATGTTTTAGTCCAGAACTTTTTATAAAGGTCCATTCCCGACTCATCATCCTCTCCTGTACTTATCCACAATGAAGGGATATTGGCCATTGCAAAGGGAAATTGATCAGAGCGAAAGAAGAATCCCTGGTTTGACATCGAGAAATACTTATATTCTACACCTTCCTCTTCGGCAATTTGTTTGAGGATATTCTCCATCGTTGAAAATCTTGCACCAACACCAATAAGGCTTTCACTTTTACCCCATACCGGTGTAGATTCAAAATTTATATTTGCAATTAACTTTCCACCATCATAATTTGCGACAAAATATTTTGATCCAAGGAGATTCGCTTCCTCAGCATTGGGACCGAGTATGATAATGGAATAATAAAGTTCGCTGCTGTACTTTTTCAATATTTTTGCTGTCATTATCATCGATGCTACAGCTGTGCCATTGTCTATTGCACCATTAAAAATATTATCCCCCTTCCTGCCGGAGATCATTCCCAGATGGTCTATATGTGCACTTATAACAATACTCTTTTCCGACTTCCCCGGAATAAAGCCGATGACATTATTGTTCATTATCTCTCTATAGGATCTGTTCCCGGAGACTTCTATCTCAAAATCGAGAGGAATTGGGCGAAACTCTCTTTTCAGAGACTTTGAATATAATTCATCAAGATTTATGTTTTTTGCAATCAGGATTTGCTTCAGCTTCTCCTCTCTGAGCCACCCTGTGAAAACCATATTTCCTTTAAGGGAAGATTCCAGATATACCTCTTCACCACTCCATGAGTTCTGTACGACATTCCACCCGTACCCTGCAGATGCATCGGTATGAATAAGCAGAATGGCCTTTGCTCCCCTTCTTCTTGCTTCTTCGATATGATAGGTCCATCTGCCGAAATATGTAAGGATCTTACCCTCGAAAATATCATCAATGAACATTCCGGGATCATTCACTCTCACTATCACAAATTTCCCGTTTATATCAAAATCTTTATAATCATCCCAGTCCCATAATTCAGTCTTCGTCCCGTAACCGATAAAAACAGCTTCTGCACTGAAATTGAAATTATCATCCTTGCCCATATAGGTACCAAGCACATCATTGTTAAAATGAAGATCCTTTCCTCCGAGATTTACATTGAGTGAATTTGTAGTAAAACCTTTCAGCTTAAATGGTTGAAGATAATCTTTTCCAAGAGGCTCGATGCCCAGGATTTTCAAAACCGATCTTACATATTTTTCTGCCAGATCTCCTCCACGTGTCCCTGGAGATCTCCCCTCAAACAGATCATCCCCGATGAATTGAAATATACTCTGCATCTCAATTCTTGTCAGCCCATCCACTTCATTCCTTATCTTTTTGGCAAAGGTCAGATCCTGACCAGCAGTATTGGTCTTTCCACACGAACAGAAAATCATCGAAATGGCTATAGAAATAGTTAAAATTGATAGAATTTTGAAATATTTTTTCATTGAAGGCTCCTCTCTTATCACAATTATTTATAACAGAACGGAGTGAGTATTTCAATCAGGAAAATATATACAATAGTGATAGAGTGTTTGGTAAGAGGTTAGGGGGCAGAGGTCCTGTAGATATATTCGAACAACCTATTGCCACTTACCCCTGACCAGAAGCACTATATTCAAAAGGGGACAGACACCTTTAAGCAATGAAATTATTAGGATAAGTTAATCAGATTAAAAAAATTCTATTCTTCGGTTGAGTTATCTTCCTCAGTCGAAATCAATTCTCGGGCTCTTTTGAGGTCCTTTGTTCTGACGAGGATATTAACTTTGCCGAGGCCATCCATTGTGATACCGAGGAGTCTTCCTACGGCTTCAAATTTGAGAACAGAGGGGATATCAAATGCAGTAAGCTTTGATTTTATTATCTCAGCCTCTACCATCCCTTCTATAACTATAAGTTTTTTGAGTCCCTTTTCTTTCATTATATCCTCATAATATCAGGTACGGGGAATTAATTAGAACCTTACAACAGCTCCGCCCCAGGTAAATCCTGCTCCGAAAGCAGCCAGCAAAGCATTGTCACCATCTTTAAGCCTGCCGCTTTTACGAGCCTGATCCAATGCGATCGGGATTGTTGCTGCTGAAATATTAGCAATCTTATCTATATTTATAAAAGTTTTCTCCATGGGTATTTTGGCTCTGCGGATCGTTGCCTCGATTATCCTCATGTTTGCCTGGTGTGGAATGAACAGATCAACATCTTCCCCATCCAATCCTGCAAGCTCAAGTGATTTCATTGCAGCTTCCTGCATACGGAGTACCGCATGTTTGAAAACCTCATTACCTTTCATGTGAACGGTATGTAATTTATTTGCAACAGTTTCTTCTGTTGCGGGCATTGCACTACCACCTGCAGGCTGCATAAGGAGGTCACCAAGGTTCCCGTCAGCACCCCAATAAGTTGACAGAATACCATCTCCACCATTTTCAGAAGCTCTTAATATCGCTGCACCTGCACCATCTCCGAAGAGGACACATGTATTCCTGTCTTCCCAGTTTATTACTTTAGACATTGTTTCCGCGCCGGCAATCAATGCTGTTTTTGCCGCACCGGATTTTATGAGTGAATCCGCCATGATCAATGCATAGAGGAAACCTGAACATGCCGCTCCGATATCAAATGATGGCACAGTATTCAGGCCCAGTTTCTTCTGTGTCCAGTTAGCAGTTGAAGGATAAGCATTATCACCGGTGATCGTTGCAACTACAACCAGGTCTATTTCTGATTTATCAATGCCTGCATCTTTTATAGCTTCTTTTGCAGCCTCAACAACAAGATCAGAAGTAGCCTGCCCGTCAGAAACAAAATGTCTCTCTTTTATCCCGGTACGTGATGTGATCCATTCATCAGAGGTTTCTACAATTTTCGCCCAGTCATCATTGGTCATTACCCTTTCAGGTAGATAAGATCCGGTTCCTATGATCTTGGTATTAGTCAACTAAGTTCTCTCTGAAGTATATGGAAAAGATCTGAACTCCGAGCTCTCTGTCATCAGAAACAGACTCATCAAGTTTTCCAGGAATAAAAGTTTTATCAACTTCTATAATGAACCTGAGTTCATCATTGCTCCCAAGTTTATCAGCTGGGATAATATAATCTTTCTCAAAAATTTTCCCTTCGGGAACAAATTCATCAAGGAGAATATCATTTATCAAAAATCTGATCTTCTGCCCTTCCAGATTATGTTCAGAGATTCTCCCTTTAAGTTTTAAAATTGCATCTTTTTTCGGGTTTTCAATAATACAGACCGCTTTGCCTGATGTCCATCTCCACTCACCGATGTTGGGGATCTTTGAGTTAAAATCGGTCTCTGGCTGATGCCATCCTTCATCATAAACGATTTCAGGAGCATTCAGCGAAGCAGATTGAATGTTCAGAACCTTTTCAAAAAGGAGGATCTTCTCATCGCTTTTCTCTATATTGTATAGCCCTGCAGAAAGTTTAATCTCCTCGTATCCTTCGAAATCAATATCATACTCATCAAGAAATTTCGGAATATATATATCTCTGATATATTCAAACTTTTCTCCCTTTTTCCAATTTGAAGTTGCTGCTTCGGGAAAGTGGTCATCCTGGAATAACATTTCCTTGTTTTTTATTCTCCAGAAGTGGACAAAAACCTTATAGTTTTTTTCTATTCCGGAAAATTTTTTATTAAGGTCAAATGAGTACTTCATTTTACCGTAAAGATCATCAGTGACAGCTCCCGGAATCATCTTTACCTTGAGATCAATTCCTTTTGTATCACTTTTCTTTCCGCAAAATGAAAGGGTGACTAATACTATGAGTAAAATAATTATACTTTTTTTATTCATTGGATCCTCCTAGTTAAAAGATAAGACTTTTAAGAGGTTATTTTTAACACAATTTACGCTACAAATCAAATTGTTCCCTCTAAACAAAAAAGGGAAACGGCGCCAAACCGTTCCCCATTTATTCTATTTTAAATTCCTACTTTTTATCCATATCTTCGAATTCAGCATCAATAACTTCACCCTCTTCCGCTTCCTGTCCGGCTCCATCTCCCGGGTTTTCACTCTGGGGTTCTCCGGAAGTTTCACCACCCTCCGGCTGTTCTGGAGCTTCGTTCTTGTAAAGTTCAGTTGAAAGCTTTGCCGTTAATTCGTTGATGTTCTCTATTTCTTTTTTGATCTTCTCATCATCACCACTTTTAACTGCTTCCTTTCCCGCATTTATGGCTGATTCAATATCATCCTGCATTTCCTGGGGGATTTTATCCTTATTCTCTTTCTGCAGTTTTTCCAGAGCATAAATGATCTGATCAAGTTTATTTCTGTTCTCGATCGCTTCTTTTTGTTTTTTATCATCTTCACTGTGTTTTTCAGCATCCTTTACCATCTGCTCTATTTCATCATCAGAGAGTCCGCTGGAAGAAGTGATCGTGATAGCCTGCTGTTTGTTCGTAGCCATATCCTTTGCAGTAACATTTAGTATTCCATTTGCATCTATATCAAATGCCACTTCAACCTGTGGAACTCCTCTTGGTGAAGGAGGTAACCCTGTCAGGGTAAATTTACCAAGGGTTCTGTTATCTTTTGCCATTTCCCGTTCACCCTGAAGTACATGTATCTCAACACTGGCCTGATTATCATCAGCAGTGGTAAATGTATCTGTTTTCTTTGTCGGAATAGTTGTGTTCTTTTCGATCAATTTATGAGTGATCCCGCCAAGAGTTTCGATCCCGAGCGATAGGGGAGTTACATCAAGAAGCAGAATGTCTTTTGCTTCGCCTCCAAGAACCCCACCCTGAATTGCAGCACCAGAAGCAACAACTTCATCAGGATTGACCCCTTTTCCGGGCTCTTTTCCAAAAAAGTCCTTAACTGTCTGCTGAACCATCGGAATTCTCGTGGAACCACCAACGAGCACAACTTCTTTAATTTCTGTAAGCTTAACACCGGCATCATCTACAGCTTTTTTACAAGGATCAAGAGTCTTTTTAACCAGAGCACCTATTAATTGTTCGAATTTTGCACGGGTAAGTTTCATAACGAGATGCTGAGGCCCTGAAGCATCGGCAGTTATGAATGGCAGATTGATCTCAGTCTCCATTGTTGTAGAGAGTTCGATCTTAGCCTTTTCTGCTGATTCCTTAAGTCTCTGAAGGACCATCTTGTCCTTTCCCAGATCTATCCCTTTATCTTTTTTAAACTCGGCAATAATCCATTCGATAAGAACCTGGTCAATATTGTCTCCACCAAGATGAGTATCACCATTGGTCGATTTTACCTCAACTATATTTTCACCGATCTCCAGAATTGAAATATCAAAAGTTCCACCTCCGAAATCAAATACAGCGATCATCTGATCAGTGCTTTTATCAAGTCCGTATGCGAGTGCTGCTGCTGTCGGTTCGTTAATTATCCTTTTTACTTCCAGCCCTGCGATCTTACCGGCATCTTTTGTTGCCTGTCTCTGAGAGTCATTAAAATATGCAGGAACTGTAATAACAGCCTCTGTAACATCCTCACCAAGATAATCTTCAGCTGCTTCCTTCAGTTTCTTCAGTATCAATGCTGATATCTCCGGTGGAGAATGAAGTTTTCCGTTAATATCTACTCTCGCATCATTCTTCGGGCCCTTTACAACTTTGTAGGGAACCATCTTTATCTCTTCGCTGATCTCAGAAAAACGCCTCCCCATAAATCTTTTTATCGATGATACCGTGTTCTCCGGGTTTGTTACTGCCTGCCTTTTTGCTACCTGCCCGACAAGCCTTTCACCATCTTTTGTAAATGCAACTACTGATGGTGTGGTCCTTCCCCCTTCAGAACTGGGTATGATTTTTGCTTCCCCTTTTTCCATTACTGCAACAACCGAGTTAGTTGTTCCCAGGTCAATTCCTATAATTTTTCCCATTTTTACCTCCAAAGTAATTATTCAATTAAATAATAATACAAAAACAAATATTTGTCAACACATATATTATATATATCTGAGTGTATTGTTGTCAGATATTGGCTTTCATTATCAATTCAATATCAGGCTTTCGCCATCATCTGCATTGCTCCGCTACGGATGTTCTCATCCGTCTCTGCTGCCTGGTACAGTCTCATTCATCACTCGACTGCCTTCGGCTCTCTCATTTCAT
>JAOZUQ010000009.1 GCA_029938635.1 Candidatus Aminicenantota bacterium | reverse complement strand
CGATCAAAGTTGTTTTACCATGATCTACATGGGCGATAATTGCAACATTCTTTATATTTTTCATAATTTTCCAATTTACATAAATGTATACCTTTTCAAAAAGAGTTTTTTCCAGTGGAGTTTGTGGATAACACTTATGTAGAGAGTATTATAGCATATTTTCCCTAACCTGAATAGATGAGGTAAAAAAAGATCAATTATTGTAAACAAAAAGGAACATCAAAAAATTGAAGGTAATATATAACGTCTTATCATTTCAAACGGCTGCGTAGAGAGATCATTTGTATAGTTTCCACTGGTAAAACAAACTACCATATGCTGATCAGGAAATATGAATATGAACTGGCCACCGTAACCCCAGGCAAGGATCGTCTTAAAACTGTTGCCATCTGTGTTAAAAGTATGTCTCCACCAGAAATAACCGTACCCATAATTCTCAGAAACCTTTACAATATTTTCAGTTGATTCCCTTATCCATTCCGGGGACACGATCTGCTTACCATTCCAGGAGCCTTTATTTAAAATAAGTTGTCCAAGCTTTGCCATGGATCTCCCGGTAAGGTAGACATCATCCGCTCTGCCGTTCGGAGCCTTGAACCATTTACTCTTTTTGATCCCTAGTTCTTTAAAAAGATACTCCCGGGCAAATTCCGGAAAGGAAATTCCGGATGCATTTGATATCAGTGCTTCCATTGTATGGGATGCACCTGTGGAATAAGCAAATTTCTCACCAGGCCGGGAAATTATCTCCCTGTCAAGAGTAAACTTGACCCAGTCAGAGTATTGTTCCATCTGATAATAAGTATTCTCAGGATCAGAATATTTATAGGAAGTTTCATCCCATAATAACCCATGCCTCATTGTGAGAAAATTTTTTATTGTTATCTCCGGTTTGATCTTATTCCAGTTCTCAAACTTCTTATATTCGGGGAAATAGGGATATACCCGTTCTCCTGTTCCACTTATAATATGTTTTTCAATGGCTATCCCAACGAGTATTGATACAAGACTTTTAGTAACAGACATCACTGCATGAAGTTCAATATCCCTGTTATCAACATAGGAATCCACAATGGTCAGTCCTCTTTTATAAAATACATCAAGTATCAGCTTCCCGTTCTTAATGATCAGGAAATTATGAATATTTTTATAGTGGTTGTTTTCAATTTTCCCTAACAGGTCTTCAATCAAATCCTGATTCATTCCCTCTTTTTCCGGCGTGGAGATTGACAACCCGTCATTTTTTTGTTCCGGTTGAGTATAATAATTTTTTATCCCTTCATCCTGAGGAGAAGAGCAGGAGTAGGTTACTACAATCAGGAACAGGAATAAAATAGTAATTAATTTCACAAAGAAAAATCTTTTTATTATTTCACCCACTCATCGAGTATAGTGAAGAACTTCTCTAATTTCAATTTTCAAAAAACAATAATAAAATAACCATCTTTAAAATATTGTTTTTTATTGACAGGTTTTTAGTTGTATAATGGGAGAGATTTCAACAGAAACAGAAATTCTGCTATCGGAGGTCAATACAATGGGGAATTGCAATTGTCAAAGCAAAAAACCGAATAGTGTAAACAAAAACAATGCTGTAAAAGTGAGCACTGAAATGAGCATTATGGATGTTATTGGAAGTTGGAAGTCCAGATGGAATATAGGGAGGATGAATTATAAAGTTAACCCGGGACTCTATATAACAGGTGAACCGGATTCTGACTCTGAAGTATTTATTTCTTCCAATTATAAAATGAGTTTTGATATCTTAAGAAAAAATCTGAAAGGGATAAATGCATGGATAATCGTTCTTGATACTGCCGGGATAAATGTCTGGTGTGCTGCAGGAAAAGGGACATTCGGAACTGACGAGCTGATCCGGATGATCGACAAGACATCAATTAAAGATTGTATTGATCATAAAAGAATTATTGTTCCGCACCTGGGAGCCCCGGGAATTTCTGCTCATGAAGTTAAAAAGCAATCCGGACTAAACGTGATCTATGGACCGGTTAAAGCATCTGATATAAAAGAATTCTTAAAGAACAACCTCAAGACAACCGATAAGATGAAAAAAGTTACTTTTACACTTTTCGAGAGATTAATCCTGACCCCGACCGAGTTTGTCCTGTCTCTTAAATATTCTCCATTGTTTCTTATTTTATTATTCCTGATTGATATCATAATAGGAAAAAACGGACTGGAGGTTTTTTACAAAGATATTCTTATCTTTTTCGGTACACTATTTTTTGGGACTATATTGTTTCCGGTTTTGCTTCCGTTTCTCCCTTTCCGTTCATTTGCCCTTAAGGGGTGGATATTGGGACTGATCTATATTACCTCAATAAATCTGATAGTTTTCAATTCTGTACATGGAAATTATGTTCATATGTTGACAGCTCCCATACTTACATCTTTTCTTGCTTACAACTTTACCGGATCATCAACCTATACATCACTTTCAGGAGTTGAGAAGGAATTGAAAATATCTCTGCCTCTTTACGGCCTTTCAATTCTATCCGGCGTTGTTGTATTACTAATAAACTTCTTTTAAGGGAAAAAGATAAATGAAATATTTAAAAAATGTTGCTCAACTGGAACTTGATTCTGATAAGTGTACAGGATGTGGAATGTGTGTGGAAGTTTGTCCCCATGCAGTCTTTATCATAGAAAATAAAATAGCCATAATTACTGAAAGGGATCTCTGTATGGAATGCGGGGCTTGTCAGATAAATTGCCCGTTCAACGCACTTAATGTAAGAAAAGGGGTCGGCTGTGCCAGCGCTGTGATAAAAGGGAAACTTACAGGATCAGAACCTTCTTGCGGCTGCTCCGACACTTCCAATTGCTGTTGAAATTTTTTGTCACAATACAAATGAATATCAGGGTATCAAAAACCTCTATAATTCTACATAGAAGTCCCCCAGGGCGGGGGACCTGAATGAAGCGTATGGAAAAGCCTTATTTTAAGGGGAGAGTTTCGGAAAGGCTTTACATTTCTCCTTTATATTAAAACCAAGTTTTTAAAATGTCAATATCCAGCCTTAATTATTGAAGATTTTTTTCAATTATTTTTCAAAATCTTAAAAAAAAGTTCCGGATTTTGCTCCTGTTTATTAAGAATCAGTTAAGATTATAGATTTTTGTTGCTTTTAAAAACTTTTATAGTTACATATTATAGGGGAGGCGCTTATAATGGCAATAAACAGAATATACTTTAAAGAAAAAAATTTTGTCCTTACTATCATTTTTGACAAACTGACAGATATTGAATTGATTGAACATGTCCAGGTCATGAATACTGAATATGAAGGTATATATGGAATTAAAGAACTTGCCGACTGCAGGTATCTTTATGATATAAGCGAATTAACAGCAAGAGATATGCTCACAACTGCAGATGGGGAAAAAGAGAGCACCAGGGTCATAATGGGTAAGGGTGCAATTGTTGCTGAGACTGACATTATATTCGGACTTGCAAGTATGTATGCAGCAATTGCTTCGAATATCAGGGAGGATTCCAAAGTATTCAGGTCTCTTGATGAGGCAATTGATTTTTTAGAACTAGGAGAGTTTAAATCCAAACTGCTTGAACAACTTTCCGAATCAGCTTACAAAGAGAGATTCAACTCTCTGAATAAGTCTATTCCAAAGTAATATCCGGATTTCAATCGAATCTTCAACCGAAACTATAAATATGATTAGTCTATTCATGATATAATATTCAATGGGTAATGTTTATCTTGTACTTGCATTTTTCTCCTCACTTTCGATCGTTTTACTTTTAAGAATATTTGAAAACAAAGGGTTTGACAGATATGTGGTCATTGCCTCAAATTACCTTATTTCCGGATCCATTGGTTTCCTGTTCCTCACCGGGAAAAAGTTCCCGAATTCAGAGATGCTTATATTCGGAGCTGTCATAGGGCTCTTATTCTTCATTTCTTTCTCTGCCTTCAGCCTTTCATTGAAAAGATACGGAATTGCATCTACAGTGACCTTCGGCAGGTTATCTCTGGCAATCCCCGTCATTGCTTCTATATTATTATGGGGCGAAAGCCCCTCTTTCACTAATGCAATCAGCATTTTTCTGATCTTCCTGATAATAATTTTATGGGGAGGAAAAATAAAAAACATTTCCCCTCTCCTGATCATTTTATTCTTCCTCTTTGGTGTGATCGACACATCTATGAAATATTTCAAGATCAGATTTCCTTTAGTTGATAACAATATGTTTCTGATCACATTGTTCTTCTCTGCTTTTATTTGGAGTTGGATCTATATTTTATTTTCAGGAAGGAGAGTTAAGAGAGCTGCGGTCCTTAGCGGCCTCACCCTTGGTATCCCGAATTTTTTCTCTTCTTATTTCGTTCTCCAGGCATTATCAAACGGTATCCCGGCATTTGTAACATTCCCATTTATCAATATAGCAATAATAATTTCATCTGCAATACTGGGGAAAATATTGTTTAAAGAACAATTATCCCCAAAAAGAATTTTCCTGATAATTGCCGGAGTTGCCTCTATAATCCTTCTCTCAAATTAGTTGAGATTGATCTGCAAGAGATGAAAGTTCCTTCCCCGTCAAGCGGTAAACTGTCCAATCTTCCATAGGTACCGCACCGAGAGTCAGGTAAAAATCGATCGCCGATTTATTCCAGTCAAGAACTGACCACTCAAGCCTTCCGCAATCTCTCTCAACTACTAATTTTGCAAGATATGAAAGCATTTTTCTGCCGAATCCCCTACCCCTGTATTTCTCCATAACATAAAGATCTTCAAGATAGATTCCGGGCTTGCCCAGAAATGTTGAAAAATTATTAAAGAATAATGCAAATCCTACAGGTTCGGAATTCAATTCCCCGATAAGCACTTCAGCATATTTTTTTTCAAAAAGATTTCTCCGAAGCATATCTTCTGTTGCTTTTACTTCATTACTTAATTTTTCATATTCAGCTAATCCCTTAATAAAGTCCAATATTACCGGGACATCATCTTTCCCGGCTTCTCTTATTTTGAATTTATCATTCATTTCAGGCTCCTGTAACAAAGGCAGTATATTGAAATCTTTAACCTTTTACAATATTTCAAAGTATGAGGACATACATTTTTATCTTTTAAAAATATTTTACAATTATTATAATATTGGAATGGATAATAAGACAAAAACATGTAAATTCTGTAAAAGTGAGAATTATATTGATAATTCCAAATGCCTTCATTGCGGGAGATTTTTCCCCTCAGAGGGGACCAGGGAACCCGAATCAGCTCCTACTGTTAAAAGGCCTGAAGCAGCAATTCAGGTTGAACACTTAAAACTTATCCCGGTCATAATCCTGTTGATATCTTTATTCCTTCCATGGCTCTCCTGGTTTGTCGTTAGACTTACTGCATTTGATATTGCAAATTTCTTTAATATGGCGGCAAGGATGTCAGGAAGAAGTACACTCTCGATGGTTTTGATACAAATATTTATCTATATGATACCGGTAGGTTGTGGAATCTTTATCTTCAGATCTCTCACAAACAGGTCGATCAAGACAACCGGAATTGTAACGGGGATATTACCCATCCTGGTATTTCTTCTGGTTATCTCTCAGCCAACAGCAATTCTGAGAATGATTTCAATTGGATTTATCCTGGCACTACTATCCGGTATTGCACTGATATCAATTTCAGTCAAAGAATTATAAACAGACCATTTTTACTTCCCTGTCATCTTCATCGGGTCAAGCAATTCTTCGATCTTTTTTTTTTCGATCAGATTTTTTTCCTTCAGGATCTCTCTGATCGTTCTACCGGTCAGATAAGCTTCTTTTGCTATGTTGGAAGCAGCATCATAACCGATCTCAGGTGTCAGGGACGTAACCATGGCAAGACTCTTCTCAACTAATTCATTACATCTTGAAATATCAGCTTTTAATCCGCTTATACATTTTTCTCTTAATGTATTGATCCCGTTCGTGAGGATCAGTCCTGATTCGATCGATGTGAATCCGATAAGAGGCATCATAGTGTTGAGTTGAAAATTCCCCGACTGACCGCATATCGTAATAGTTGTATCATTCCCGATCACCTTAGCGGATACCTGAAGAACTGATTCAGGAATAACAGGATTAATCTTACCCGGCATTATGGATGATCCCGGTTGAACCTCTGGAAGAATCAGCTCACCAATACCTCCAAACGGGCCTGAACCTGCCCACCTGATATCATTAGCGATCTTTGAAAGTGATACCGCAAGTGTTTTATATGCTGAACTCATAAAAACAACGGAATCCTTGTTTGATTGAGCTTCAAAATGATCAGATGCTTCTGAAAATTTGATATTTGTCAGATCAGAGATCACTTGTATTGCAATCTCCGGAAAATCACTGTGAGTATTCAACCCGGTACCTACAGCAGTTCCTCCCAGAGCTAATTCCATGAGTCCCTCTAATCCCGTTTCTATTCTCTTAATACTTTTTTTTATCATTTCCGCATACCCGCCGAATTCCTGCCCCAACCTCACGGGTATTGCATCCTGCAGATGGGTTCTTCCCAATTTTACTATCTCATCAAATTCGTCCCTTTTTAATTCAAGTGATTCCTGAAGTAAGGCCAATGAAGGCAATAAAAACCAGGATACAATTTCCGCAATTGCAATATGTATGGCAGTGGGTATAACATCATTGCTCGACTGTCCCATATTGACATGATCGTTCGGATGAACAGGAAACTTTGAACCTGGCTTTTTACCGAGTTTAACATTTACTCTATTCGCAATCACTTCATTTGCATTCATATTGAAAGAAGTCCCGGAACCGGTCTGAAAAACATCCAGGGGGAATTGTTCATCCAGATCACCTTTAATGATCTCATAAGCAACTTCCATGATCTCTTTCCCTAATTCAGGATCGAGTAACCCCAACCTTATATTCGCATCAGCCGCAGCTCTCTTTACGATTCCCAATGCCCGGATAAACTCTCTTTGAAATTTAATCCCGCTTATTTTGAAATTATCTAACGCCCTCTGAGTTTGAGCACCCCAAAACATTTCAGAAGGGACATTCACTTCTCCCAGCGAATCTTTCTCTATTCTTAGGCTCATGATATTCCCCTTCTATAATACAAATCATGATCTGAATTGTATTTTTCAATTATACAAAGAAAAAAAAATAAATATTAGATTTATATGAATATTTTCTATTCTGGTTTGTTTATTATATAGAGACAATAATGAATGAATCAAAAGCTATCAGGTTATGTATAGTACACAGGGACCCTTCAGGATTCGAATTCCTTGTAAAAAAATTCAAAAGGGAAGCTCTTTATCATGCGGTCTCATTTACGGGAAATTATGAAGACGCAGCAGATATCTGTCAGGAGTCTTTTTATAAAGCATTTATTGCAATTCCAAAGTTAAAAAAACTTGACAGGTTCTATCCATGGTTCTATGTGATTTTGAAAAATAATTGCCTTAATTTTATTCAGCACAAGAATCGATTCGACAGGAATTCAGATGAATTCCATAAAAACTCCGTCTCAACAAGTTCAGGGCCTGAGACATTCTTTGAAAAGAGAGAAGAGAATGAGAATATATGGAGGATAATCAGGGAGTTAAAAAGTGAGCATAGAGAAATCCTGATCTTGAAATATGCTATGAAAAAAAATTATAAAGATATTTCTGATTCACTTTCGATCCCCAGAGGAACTGTCATGAGCAGACTTTATAGTGCCAGAAAATCATTCAGAGAGAGATATCTGGGAGAATCACATATTTCAGATCACAGGGAAGAAAGAGGAGGGAACAATGGGAAATAACAAGTGTTCTCAATTTAAAGAACTAATGATGGGGCTAATGGATGATGAATTGAATGAAGATGAATCAATAAAGCTTAACAATCACCTGATCCGTTGTTCCTCATGCAGGAATGAATATGATCAATTAAAAGAGACTTCTGCAAAACTTGGTGATCTTACCCTTACTGAACCTCATGATAAAATATTAGATAAGATCTGGAAATCACCATACTCAAAACTATCAAGGAATACCGGGGTATTATTGATCATTGCAGGCTGGCTTGTAATGATGATTTACGGTATTTATGAATTTTTCATACTTAATGAGACAGATTCGTTACCAAAATTTGCTGTAGGTGTGATTATAATCGGAGCAATCATCCTGTTTATAACAATACTAAGGGACAGGATAAAAACATATAAATCGGATCCATATAAGGAGGTAGACAGATGATCATGGTAAACACGGAGAATATTCCAGGAGAAAACATCAAATCCTCCCTCGGACTTGTCCGCGGGAATACTATCAGAGCAAGACATGTTGGGAAAGACATAATAGCTGGATTGAGGGCTATAGTTGGTGGCGAAATAATCGAGTATACAAAACTGATCGCAGAGGCAAGAGAACAAGCAGTTGACAGGATGGTTAATGAGGCGGAACAGCTTAATGCGGATGCTATAATAAATGTAAGGTTCACTACCTCTGTAATTATGGGAGGAGCAGCCGAACTTCTTGCTTACGGAACAGCTGTCAAACTCGGAAAACCATAAGAGAAAAATTTAAGATTAAGTTAAAAATTTACTACTTTTTTACCATAGGGACAAATCTGACATTCATCTCTTCACTAATAATAGCCTTACCTTTAGTCTTAACTATAAACAGCAGTTTCTGAGAAAATCTTCCGACAGGAATTATCATACGGCCGCCCTCTTTGAGTTCTTTTATAAGATTACCAGGAATATCGGGAGGAGCACAAGTAACAATTATCGCATCATAAGGAGCATTCTCCGGATAACCGATATATCCACTGCTGTTGATGACTTTCACTCTCGTGTAGCCTTCTTCACTTAAAATATTTCTGGCATGCTCCGCCAATTCCTTTATAATCTCAAGTGAAGTAATATCAGCACCCAATTCTGAAATTATTGCAGCCTGATATCCTGACCCGGTGCCTATTTCCAGAACTTTTTCACCTTTTCTGATCCCGAGCCGTTCTGTCATGTAGGCAACTATATATGGCTGAGATATTGTTTGTCCATAACCAATCGGACATGGATAATTCCCATACGGATCACATATATTCCTTAATTTTTGTGGAATAAACAAATGTCTGTTTATATTTCCCATCGCTGAGAGTACTCTTTTGTCTTTTATTCCGAATTCTATCAACAGGGAAACCATCAATCTTCGGGATCGATCTATTTTGTTGGAAACTTTTTCCACCGAAACTTCAGATGAGCAGGATAAATGGGGCATAAAACCTGACACGAAAATCAGAAAAATCATTCCGACTTTAAAAAGTTTTCTCCGGATCAATTCCCCTCCTCTGTTAAATATAGTACAGATTATAAAAATAACTACTAATATTTATATGGGAAGGATCATCTACCAGATATTATTAGTTCAGATAGATGGAATATATCTTTGTAAATTCGCTTGAGTTCCCGTCCTTGTCGACAGACTGGATCTTGAAATAGACCATCCTTTTCAAATTAAGATTGAAGGGATAGAAATATATGGTGAAATTGTTTGAGGAATATGTCATCTCCCTGTCAAGGCGAGTTGGAGAGAATCCGAACTTTACATTGTAATGGCTGAAATCAAATTCATTGTTTTGAGTACAGCTTACATTAAAAGAATTTCCCCCCGTATTTGCAGAAAAATTCACATTTGAAGGAGTCTCGGGAACAAGGCTTAACAAAATAGGGATTACCATATCAGCCATAACCTGATGTCCGGCCGGGCTCGGATGGTTTCCCTTAATATCTTCAAGCATGGTTTCCCAATCTTCATCCTGATCAAAAAATGCATCATATGAATCAATATATGAGAAGTTCTGAGCGGAAGCCATAAGTATAATTTTCCCATTCAGTTTTTCAGTCTGCTCTTTGTAGAATTGGACACCTGCGAGATAATGCTTTTGTGGAGGTACGGTTGAAACAACCGGAAACATACCATAATTAGCTCTGGCATTCTCAAGCATCCATTGAAGGTTCTTTGTAGTACTGGTCGATGAAAAGGTGCCCGATGTGACATCATTCGTCCCGAACAATACCAGAAAGAAATAACCCTTACCATAGAGAAGTTCTTCATCCATTCTCTCAACACCATCAAGAGAACTATCTCTGTTAACTCCGAGATTGATCGTGGAAGTGTCTCCATAATTTTCATTAAAATAATCAGAAGTCTTAGCCAGATATGTAAGTTCCGGATGATAGGAATCAACAAATTCAAACATCCTCATCTTACCCCATGTAACACTATCCCCTAAACCAATCAGAGTATTCAATTCTTCAACAGTAAATACGGCCTTATTTGCTTTTTGACCTCTGATTATCTCCTTTTTATCTTCAAGATGTGATTTTAGGCTAACGGTGTCTATTGAGTAAATATATTCATTTTCCAGCGTCTGCGTAATAAGATTGAATGAATTACTACCATTAAGTTCATTATTCGATATGATTATTCTATTCTCATTTCCTGAAGTTGAAGTTATCCTTTTAGTCTGGCCTGTATAGATATCATGAATAAAAATATCTTCATTATCTTCACCTTTAATTGCCCGGAAAACAATCAACTTAGGCCTGCCTTTGTCATATAAGACAATAGTATCACTTGAAATAAATTCAAACTTTCCCGAGACCAATGTCCTGCCATTATCACTTGATGAATCATAAAAATTCAATTTAACATCATTTTTATTGTAATTTATCCAGGTAACAGAATATTCTTCTTTTTTAACAAACATTTTAGGGAAAAGATTTTCTCCCGGAGTGTTATAGCTTAAATTCTTTCTTGTTCGTGAGTTAAGAAACACATCACTTCCAGTTAGAACAGCCTCAACTTCGAGCAATGCTGTTTTCCCCTTCAGCTCATACTTCTTTGTAAAGATCTTGTCATTTGCAAAAAGACCGAATGAAAAAGAAACTAATAGAATTATGGATAGGATTACATTTTTCATGAAAAAATTATATCAGAAATTCAGGATATATTCAATTTTGAAAAAAGGAGGAAATCAAATGTAACCTATGGATTTCAGTTCCTCAAGCTCTTCTTCCCGGAATTTTTCGTTGATCTTCCCTTCGCCATACTTCTTCATCTTATACTCTTTATATCTGAGTCTGTTATTCAATTTCAAAGTACTTTTCAGAACCTTCCCATCCATGTTCTTCCCAACAGGAAGATCAAAGAGATTAAGGATTGTAGGAGCTACATCATAAACCCCGACATCGGGTATCTTTCCATTTCTTACCTTCGGGCCATGCATTAAAAATATGCCATCCGGAGCCGCCATTTCATCAGGGAGATTATAATGATTGTATCCACCATTATAAAATGAAAAACCGTGATCGGACATGATCATGAAATATGTGTTCTTATTTTTTTCAGATTCTATATACTCTTTTATAACTCTTTCCATATATCTATAGATCGGGAAAAGGAGATCAGATACCATTTCTGTTGCTTCAAGTTCCAGTTCAGGAGTTATTGTCCCATTTTTATAAGCAGCTTTAAACTTTTTCTTAAAATCTTTGTCCATAAAATGAGTTATAAAATGTTGAGTAATATCAGGAAGCCTGAAATAAGTTGCAAAAAAATCAGTATCGAGATTCTCACGAAGATACCTGGATGCGGATTCAACCATTGCATCATGTTTTAACAACCTTTTATAAATACCAAGGACAGGTACTTTTGCTGCATTTTGACCAGGATGAGTTTGATTGTATATTTTGAAAAAATCAGGCAATCCCGTCCTGTTTACAACCTGATGATAACTCTTGTTCTCTTTAGCCAGATGCTCCAACTTCTCGAAATATGAAGGAGGGTGAACAGTCGGGACAAGAGCATCCTTGTTTACCCTGTTCTGCGCAATTCTTCTGAAATGATCCGAAAGCATCACACCCTTAATTTTGTCAGGAGGATGTGAGACCCACCAATTAACTACAACGCTACTTTTATTGTAAGAACTTAAGATCTGCCAGATTGCTGGTTCCACTCTCTGCGATTTTGTAAAGGGAACCTTGATACCGTTCTTTTTCAAATATGAAAAATCCATGATGCCATGTTTCAGCATGGTTTTTCCTGTAGCAATACTTGTCCATACGACATTGGATTTTGTCGGCTTTATTGTTTTAAAATCACCCCATGCACTATTATCCCTGAGTTTTTTCAGGTATGGAAGCTTCCCTTTCCTGATTAAAGGATCAACAGTAGCCCATCCCACACCGTCAAACCCGAGAATAACAACCTTTATCTTATCCTGGCCGGTACCTGCACCACAATAGGATAATCCTAATCCTGAAGAGACTAATATTGAGTTTTTTATGAATTTTCTTCTGTCCATAATATTATTATAGCATAAAATTTTAGCCTCAACTACAATTTTGCAAATTAGTTAAAATATTTCAACAATTCCTCTATTTTTAATGGCCCGGAAATCACTTCCCTCTTGAGTTTCAGATAGCCGGTCCCATTCTGGAAATAGGACCATTTTACGAGAACGATCTTTCCCTTTTCAATTTCAATTCCGGTGATACATCTGGGATGAACACAGCTTCCATCGTTAAAATATGGTACTTCACCATAATCGGGAAAGATAGGGAAATGAGTATGTCCTATGATAACGCCCCTTTTACTTTTTTCTGACAGATCTATGAATCTCCGGTCTATTTTATTTCTGATCCTGAAATTTCTTGCAGGGCTTGTTGGATCCGCTACTCCGAATCTCATCTGAACAAACCTCCAGAACACCCTTATGAAAAATCTTCCGAACCACCATAAAGTATCATTTAACAATTCACCCTGATGACCGTGTATAAGAAGAATCTCCTTTGATCTGTTTTTATTAAATCTCAATAATATTGCTTCTTCCGCCTCCAGATCCTTTAGAAGTTTTACTTCTATCCCGCTTTCCTCATCTATGACCCTTCCGAACTGCCTGTTGAATAAGTAGCGGTTTTTCCACCTTCTGTTATGATTTCCCCAAATGAACCGGAATCTCTTCTTTCTGTGAAGCTCCTCGAACATCTGATAGATGATTCTGTACCTTTCACTGATAAGCCTGAAATTTGCATTCTCCCAGAGTTCATCACCATCTCCAAGTTCAATATATGTAAAACCTTTTTTCATGTAATGTTTAAGGGCATTTATATAAACATATTGATTATGGAAAAAATCATCAGATCTGTCACCGTGCCCCCGATGGCAATCACTAAAGATTATGATACGTGAATCGTTATTGATCTCCAGGGTTTTGGATCTCTTGATTATTTGGTCTATCTTCTTAAGAAATAATGATCTAAACATAATGGACCCTCATGGGACAAAAATAAAATGGAGCTGATGGGGATCGAACCCACGACCTTCTGAATGCCATTCAGACGCGCTCCCAAACTGCGCTACAGCCCCGTTAAGTCTGTTTTATATCATATAAATGTGGAGTATTCAATATAAACAAGGTCTATTCTATATGGAATCCATCCCCTTATTGGCAAGTTCATCAGCTCTTTCATTATGCTCTATTCCGGCATGCCCTTTAACTTTTATGAATTCAACATCAAATTTTCTGGTTAACTTCAGGAGTTCCACCCAGAGGTCCTTATTTTCAACCGGCTCCTTTTTACTTGTTTTCCAGCCGTTCTTTTCCCATTTCACATACCACTTTTTATTAATGCAATTAACTATATAAGCACTGTCAGAATATAATTTTATCCGGGGATCAGTGCTCTTCATTTCCCGGAGTCCCATAATGCATGCCTTCAGCTCCATCCTGTTGTTGGTTGTATTCTGCTCCCCGCCAAATATTTCCTTTCTTTTATCACCATGGAATAATACTGCTCCCCAACCTCCTAAGTTATCCTTGAACTGATTTCCGGAGCAAGCGCCATCAGTATAAATTTCAACAAGTCTATTCATCTTACATTTTCTCCAATCTAACAATGTATTTATTATACAATGAATCTTAAAAGATATTAATAACTATTTGTTAATTTGCAAATTTCATTATTTTAGAGTTCAATAGTTTTGACTTTTTAAATGTTTTTTAATAAAATATAATCAAATGGCACGTAATATTAAATTCTACGAACAATACGCAATGGTATGTCAGGTAATCACAAAACCATCAAGGCTCTTGATAATAGATCTTTTAGGTAGAAATAAGATGAATGTATCTGAACTTCAGGAAAAAACTCAATTATCTACAAGCAGCCTTTCCAACCACCTGAATGCATTGTTTAAAATGGGAGTTTTGAATAAATCAAAAGATGGTGTTTATGCTTATTACTCACTTGCAGATGTAGGACTTCTGAAGATCATTGAAAACATGTCCAAGTTTGTTCTTAAACTTTCCGAGCATAAGGCAGAATACCTGAGAGAAGAATAACCCGTTCTTAATTCCTGAAAAATTTAACTGGTAAATAAACCTTCTATTCTTATTCCCGAATTAACTGATTTGCAACCCGCTATATAAAAATGTTCTATCTATTTATATCCAAACAGCATGGAATAGATTATCAATGCTGTGAGAGCAAGTCCGGTCAGTAGAAAAGTCATACCTATAAATGTAATAAACCTGTCAAATCTCTTGTAAATATTCTGTTTAACCAGTTTGCCTTCCAGTTCACCGGATTCAACAAGTCTTTTATACTCCTCAGGCCTGTCATTTTTATACTCTTCAAGAGGAACCAAACCTGTAAATATCACCTTATCCATTGGGAAAGATTCCGGTCTCAGGTGAGTATTAAAAAAGTGTATCGTAAAAATGAATCCGATAGCCAGCAGTGCTTCATCAGAATGGATAATCATTGCAACATTAATTACCCAACCGGGTAGAAGTTTAGTGAAAATTTCGGGAAACCACAATATAAGACCTGAGAGTCCTATCACAGCTACTCCCCAGAAAACAGCAAAATAATCGAATTTTTCCCAATATGTCCATTTTCCATACTCAGGACGCTTCCCGAATCCAAGGAACCATTTCAGCGAGCCCCAGAAATCTTTAAGATCTTTCAGGTTGAACATCATTCCGTTCTTGCTGAAAATAAATTTGAATATTGAAGTTTTCTCCCTTCTTTTTAACTTAAATAACTGGATTACATGAAAGAAGAAATATCCGAAGGTCACAATTGCAGCGAACCTGTGTAACAAACCGGCATTATGAGCCCCTCCTATTATATTTGCAAAGAATGCCGCCCAGGGCATGAAAGAAAACTTCAGGATCAGTCCGGTAAATGCAAGAGTAAGAAAACTGAGAATTACAAACAAATGGGTAAGACGTTGAGAGAGTTCAAACCTTTGAACATATACCTCTTCATGTCCGTGAGCCTGTTTCTTCCTGAGTTTCATGTTCTTGTATGATCTCGGGAACCACAATAATGTGTGAATTCCAAAAAATGTAAAAACACTGATCAGGAGCAGTGTCATTGCCCAATAAGTATAATAAAGGATCGGGAACTTATTTCTATCGTGATGGGTGGCATGGGTAAGATATCCGGTAAATCTCTCATTTGCATCTTCATGACACTTCTGACACGTATTCACTATATTGTTCATTCCGACACTTGAATCGGGATCATTTGTTGGGAGGATCAGGTGAGCATTATGACAGTCGGAACATTTAGCCGACTTTAAATATCCTAATTGATAGGTCTTTCCATGAACTGTATCCAAATATGTTTCTGACAACTCCTTGTGGCACTCACCGCAATGATCCGTCACCTCTGTCATAAACTGATCTTTGGTTATATCCTTTATCTTATGCGCGGAATGGCATGTGATACATGTCGGGCGGTCCTCTTTTCTGTATTGTTCAGATGTAAAATGTATGCTTTTAATGTAATCGTTGTATATCCCTCTGTGGCATGAGGAACATGTGGCCTGGACATTTTTGATATGGGTAGAAGATTTTTCATCTTTACTGGACAAAATATAGTGTTTATTATGACAGTCCGTACAGGATGCACTCACAAGAAATCCCTTCTCGGTCAGTTTCTGTCCATGGATACTTTTTGAATAGTCATTGATAACTTCTTTCTGAGATAATTCATGAACCCTTTTTACATCTGAGTCCTTTTTATGACATTCACCGCATAGAGATGGGATATTAGTTTTATATATTGGAGAAGTATCGTCCCGATGCGATTGGATAGTATGTGAACCGTGACAGGTTATGCAATCCGGTGTATCTTCCACCATATTCTTCTTTGCAATACCGTGTCCGGAATTTTTATACTCTTCACCTGTACTGATATGACAACTTGCACAATCAACTTTGTTGGCAGTCTGACAAGGCCTGTTCAACATCGGATTTACATCAGAATGGCATTTCACACAGGTCACTTCCATATGAACTGAAGATTTTATATCCTCTTTATTAATGTATAGTGATACTTTTTCACCATCGACCATCTTACTAACATTCTCATCTTCATGACATTTAAGACATGCTTTGTCCGAAACACGGAGGACTATCGATTCCTTTCTTACTTTATGGGGCAGATGACAATCTGTACAAGCTGGAATTGCACCCTTGCTCTTTTCCCATTTTCTGTTCTCAATTACCTGTTTATGCACATCTTCTATCCTGGTATGACATTGCATACAGGTACCTGCAATATTTCTCGGGTGAATTGATGATGCTCTGTCAGTGTGAGGAAGTATTTTATGGCTGCTGTGACAATCTACACATGTTGCTGACACTGACAATCCCTTTTTAAATAATCCTTCACCATGGATACTCTGGCTGTAATTCTCGATAATATTCCGTTCATTTATTTTATAGATCCTGGCAACCGGTGCTCCCTCCCTGTGGCATTTTCCACAGAGATATGGAACATTCATTCGGAATGATGGTGATTTCGGATCAGTTACGGGAGCTATGTTATGTTTCCCGTGACACTCGGTACAGGAGGGTGCATATAAATGGTTGGATTTAAGATATTTACCATGGATACCCGAATCAAATTCTTCCTGGGGTTCATCATGACAATTGCCGCAATTTACAGGTACAAGTCTGTCCTTGTGAGGAAATTCCTCAACATCGGCATCTTCATGACAATTTATACAATCCTGGTCTTTATGAACTGACCTGTTATGAATCTTTATGTCTACAAAAAGTGAGACCTTTACCCCCCCCCTGATGGTTGTAAGGCTATTATCCGAGTGACATTCCATGCAGGTTTCATTATCGGAAGAGGTTAAGTAAAGAGGGATTATGAATAGAAAAACTGATAATAAAATTAAATTTACTTTTTTAATCAATGCCAACTCCTTTTACAATCTATCAGGTTTATCAACCTGAAATCTGAAATATATTTAATTAATATATTTATACTAACTGAGCATAAATTATTAAATCTCCGTATTCATAGAGTTGATACACATTTATAAAATCCATTAAATTTGATTATAATAATTTTAATTATTTAAAAAATTTATCATAATAATTTTTTGTTTTCAATAAGTAAATTTTAAAAACAATTTCTGGCTGAAGAGTTCATAGAAATTCTGCAGATAATTCAGGTCAGATTACAACTTTGGTAGTAATTTTAGTAAGCAAGAATACACCAGAAATTAGGACCACTAATTATTTACATTTTTTTCTTTAAAGCTATAATTTTCTTGAATATTTTTTTATTCAGGATGAGAAGAGGTGAAAAAATGAAATTTTTGTTATTACCATTCAAGTCAATCTTCAAAATACTAAAATTAACGAAAAGGAATATAGTTTCTCTCCATAGACTTATCTGGGGGAAAGGGTGGAAAAAACTAATTCTGGCTTTTACAATAACAATAATAGTCCTGGTTGTTCTAGGATCGATAACCCTTGAAGTTACTTCCAGGCCGGGATTTTGTTCAACTTGTCATTTCATGCAGCCTTACTATGAGAGTTGGGCTAATTCATCTCACAAAGATGTAACTTGTACTGATTGCCATTTTCCTCCCGGCTTGAAAAACAAATTGAAGGGTAAATTGACCGCTGCATCGATGGTAGTAAACTATTTCACCGGAGTATACAAAAAAAGTAAACCATGGGCCGAAATATCAGATGCAAGCTGCCTGAGAAGCGGATGCCATGAGACCAGGAATCTCAAAGGTAAAGTGAAATTCAAGAAGAACATAATATTTGATCATGCTCCGCATCTTGAAGGTCTCAGACGTGAAAAACAATTAAGGTGTACGAGTTGTCACTCTCAGATAGTTCAGGGCTCTCATCTTTCGGTTACAGAAAGTTCCTGCTTTTTATGTCATTTCAAGGGGATCAAAGAAGAAATAAATATTATCTCAAATTGTACAAAGTGTCATTTGCCTCCGGTTAAAAAAGGCAATGAAGATATTGAGATCATATATGATCACACCAATATCCTTGCCAGAAAAGTAAGTTGTTATAAATGTCACGGGGAGATGGTTGTCGGAGATGGAGCTGTCCCCAGGAACAGGTGTAATAATTGCCATGCTGAGAAGGGAAAGATCGATCAATATGACGAAACAATCCTGATCCATAAGAAACATATAACTGACCACAAAGTTGAATGTATTCAGTGTCACACTGAGATCCAGCATAAATCTGTTGCCAGGACTGAGGAGATCATTCCCGAGTGCAGTTCATGTCATACCGATCCTCACAAGCTTCAATTGATGATGTTCACAGGGAAGGGCGGGAGAAATGTTCCCGACCATCCAAGTACAATGTTCGAATCCGGATTAAATTGCAAGGCATGTCATCAACATCATAATTTCTCAGTATCATTTGAGGAAAAAGGGGATACTCTTGTTGCAAACTCAAGTTCATGTGAACCTTGTCATGGCAAAGGATACAATAAGATCCTTAAGAACTGGAAAGATCAGACAGAAAAAAAAATAAAACAATTGACCAGGATCTTCCCGGTGATCCGGAATGAGATAGCTTCTATCAGCAACCAGAAAAAAAAGAAGAGTTCTGAAAAGATATATCAGGATGCTCAATTTAATTTCAAGATGGTAAAATTTGGAAATTCGATTCATAATATTTCCTTTGCAAACAAACTTCTGGACCAGTCATATAATATGCTGTTAAAAAGTCTCGGGAAAAATAAAATGGAGATTGCGATCCCGAAATTTGATAAGGAAACGAACATAGTTCCCGGGGAATGTTCTAATTGCCATTCCGGAATTGAGTTAAGAACAGCTAAGATCTACGGATGGGACTTTCCACACTACAAACATTTGGTCGGGGAGGAATTGACATGCAGAAAATGTCATTCCAATAAAGCAGTCCATGGACAATTGATAATTAAGAAGAGTGATTGTATGGCTTGCCATCATAAAAAAGAGAGTAAAAAAGAGTGCATCGACTGCCATTCAGTGCAGGGGAATATTTATGAAGGGAAGATCGAGCATCTTACACTCAAAATTCCAAATGTTATGGCTATAGATGTGGAATGTTCAGACTGTCATATATCCGGAGATAACGAAGTAATAAGGCCAACTAAGAAAAAATGTTCTGATTGTCATGAAGAGGATTATGAAGAAATGTTTGTCGAGTGGAAAAATACTACAATAGAATTGATGCAGAAACTGAAAATGAAAATTGAAAAAGAAAACCTGGGAAGTGGAAACAGGCTGTTCGAGCTATACAAATTATTGAAAAAGGATGGGAGTAAAGGGATCCATAATCCGGAGCTTTATGAAAAATTGATAACTGACCTGATACATTGATCTTTTACTAAATTAAAGAATTTGACTTTTTTGTTTTGTTATGTTGATATCCCTATGCACAATGAGTAAAACAAGCAGAACACCTTTCAGACTAAACAAAGCCATATCGATGATAGTGTTGATAGCTTTTATCAATCTGGGGGGGGTTTTTACCTTTCTGAACATTTCAAAGCAGGCTAATATCAAGTTCATGACAAAAAACATCCTATCCAGACTCGAAAAGAATCTTGAGGATTATGAAGCTTATCTTACCAAAACTCTGGAATCTTCAATAGATATTCTGGTAAAAAATGAAAAGTTAGCAGAAATTTTCATGACCAGGGACAGAGATGCTCTATATAGTTATTCAAAAGAATTATTTGATCATATAGAAAAAAAAAATTACTTTACCCACTGGTATTTTCTTAATACAGAAAAAGAGGGAACATGTTTTCTCAGAATGCATAATAAAGAATTATACGGTGACAAGATCACCAGATATACTTACAAGAGATCCATTGAGTCTAAAAAACTTTATTCCGGAAAAGAACTGGGGAAAACTGCTTTTGCTATCCGGGCCGTTCATCCATGGTATTATAAGGGAGTTCATATAGGATATTTAGAACTTGGAATTGAAATAGAATCATTCTTTAAGAACCTTAAAAGAATTTTTGAAGCAGAAATGGGCTTGATTATTGAAAAATCCTATCTTGATAGATCTAAATGGAACTCTGTCAGAAATGAGAAAGGATTGAGAGATAATTGGAATGATCATAAAAAATTCCTTTTAGTCGGTAAGACCACTGACGATACAGAACTAATTAATTTGTCAGAAATCCCTGAAGATTTTCCTTCAGAAAAAAAAATCCTGTCAATCAGCAGAAAAAACGGAACTCATTTAATGAGGGGGGTACTGCCGTTATATGATGCCTCAGGCAAAAAAGTAGGGGTCATCTATTTTCTTAAAGATGTATCAGATGTATTCAGTAAATTATCTGGTCAGGCATCAATTTTAATGATCATAATATTCTTTTTCCTAACCATCCTTACATTTTTTATGGTTTACTTTCATAAGCATGCAGAAGGTCAATTGAGAAAATACAGGGAAAACCTGGAAGAGATGATCGAGGAGAGAACAAAAGAGGTGAAGCAGGAGTTAAACGCCAGGCTGGAAGCTGAAGAAAGTCAGT
Organism: Candidatus Aminicenantota bacterium; assembly: GCA_029938635.1. Taxonomy (GTDB): domain Bacteria; phylum Acidobacteriota; class Aminicenantia; order UBA2199; family UBA2199; genus UBA647. The sequence goes on along the minus strand of JAOZUQ010000009.1, from coordinate 40,502 downwards.
TGAAAGCAGTAAAACTTACAGAAAGGAGTTCAAAAATGGCTTCCCTTGGAGTCATGGCTGCAGGTATTGCCCATGAGATCAATCAGCCTTTAAATGCCATTAAGATCTCAGCTGACAGCGCCATCTACAAAAGTGAAAATGAGATTGAGAAACTTGATGAAAATTACTTAAAAAAACTAAAAAGTATTTCAGAAGGTGTTAACCGGATAACGGAAATAATAAGTAATATGCGAAACTTCTGGACACTTCCCGAAGATAATGAAAGCAGCAGTATTGATATTAATATAGCCGTTGAAGATGCCGTGAACCTTGTAAGATCTCAATTTAAAAGCCATGATATAAAATTTCATCATAAAAAATCTATGAAACCGGTGAAAATAAGATGCGCACTGGCACATTTAGAGCAGATCGTAGTCAATCTCCTTACAAATGCGATCAATTCCATAAGATCAGCTAAGAAAGAAGAAAAGTTTATAAATATTGAAACAGTAGAAAACAGGGAAACAGCAATCATAAGGGTGATTGATAACGGCATAGGACTTCCTGATATAACTATTGATGAATTAATTGATCCATTCTATTCGACAGGCAAGAGCAGGGAAGGGACAGGCCTCGGGCTTGCAATTATAAATCACTATGTTAAAAAGTATAAGGGAAATATTAAAACTGAGAACAATGAATATGGTGGTGCCACTTTTGTTATAGAGTTTCCACTGATAGATATCTAAAATGAGAATATTACTGGTCGATGATGAAGAACTGAGCAGAAATTCGATCTATGATTTTTTAAAAGTCCAGCTTTCTCTTGATGTCCATGAGTTTGATAATGTCACTTCTGCGCTGACAGCTTATTCTGAAAAACCCTTCGATATAATAATTTCAGACCTTAAGATGCCGGGGATCGACGGCCTGGAATTTCTTGACAGGATCAAGCAAATGGATAGTGGTAAAATTACAGATTTCATACTGATCACCGGGTATGGGAATATCGACTCAGCTATCAAAGCTCTCCGCTCAGGAGCATTTGACTACCTTCAAAAACCTTTAAATATTGATGAACTCAATGAAGTGATAAAGAGAAGTATGGATCATCTTTCCCTCCTTCATGAGAACAGAGAATTCAGAACAAATCTTAACAGAATAGTAAGAACTGAAAAGATAAAATATAAAGAGAAATGTCAGGAGATTCATAATACATATGTGGAATTGGCGGGATATGGAGAAATAGGAATTTTTTCACCTCACATGAATAAAATCAGAGAGCAATGCGAGATACTTTATAAAGACCGGAATGTTCCAGTCCTGATAGATGGAGAAACCGGAACCGGGAAGGAGATAGTTGCAAGAATGGTCCATACCGGCAATACAGTGAACAAGACACCTTTTATTCCACTAAACTGCTCTGCCATCCCCCACTCTTTATTTGAATCAGAACTCTTCGGATATGATGCCGGAGCATTTACCGATTCAAAGAAAACAGGTAATATAGGGAAATTTGAACTTGCAAATGAAGGAACCCTTTTCCTTGATGAGATCGGAGATCTCCCTCCGACCCTTCAGGCAAAACTTCTTCGTGTTATTGAGGAAAAAGAGTTCTTCAAGCTCGGCGGGATAAAAAAAGTGAAAGTAGATGTCAGAATAATATGTGCAACAAACAAGGACCTGAGGAAATTGGTGAAAGAGGGGAAATTCAGGAACGACCTTTACTTCAGGCTAAATACTGCAAATATAACCCTTATGCCTCTCAGTAAAAGAAAAGATGAGATACTTCCCCTTGCAGAAATGTTCATGAACAAATTCAGTAGAACAAAGAACAAGAACTTTAATTCTATTTCACCCGGGGCAGAAGAAATTTTGAAAGAATATCCATGGCCGGGGAACATCCGTGAACTTCATAATGTAGTTGAGAGAATAATACTGCTTTATGATGAGGAAAATATAAGTGAGGAGCATCTTGGATTTCTGGATGATGTCATCTCACTTTCTGATTTACACACGCTGTTTGACCCTGAAAACATAAAATTACCCGAAGAAAAGTTAGATCTCAAAAAACTGGAGAGAGAGATCGTAATGAAAGCCATGGAAAAATTTGATGGTAATAAATCGAAAGCTGCAGAATATCTGGGACTTACCAGGAGTGCATTAAGAAGTAAATTTTAATCCGGATCAATATTATTACTTAGCATTACAAAACAAATTCAGGTGTTCAAATACAACCAGTGTTCGATTCTGAACAGTAGGGAGATATTAAATTCAAGATAAAGTTTAAACTATTAGTTACTTTTATCTGAGAAGAATCCAATTCTTATTTGGAAAATTTTATGCTTATAATAAATGAAAGTGGCTTGAAATGAATATTTTGGGAAAAAAGGAGAGAATAGATAAGGTTCTGGGCCTTCACAATTATGATAATTTCCAGGAAAGTGGAAAAAAACTGAAGAGTATTATAAGGAAAATCCTGTATTTGTATGAAGAAAATGCATCAAGCGAAGACCTTAAAGAATATCTGGAAATAATCGAAATACTACTGGATTCTGAAACAACCAAATCTCATCTAAAAGAATTTGAATTACCACAAGATCGTCTGAACCTTAAGGAACTGGAAAAAGAAATAGTTATAAAAGCACTTAACAAATTCAAAGGCAATAAAACAAAAACTGCAGAATATCTGGGGCTTACCAGGAGTGCATTAAGAAGCAAGTTATTCTAAACATTACCGCTTCGGAAATAAACAATCAAATTATTATCAAAAATAGTTAATAAATATACTATTGACAATTGCCCTTATATAAATTATAAAATATTCTAGTTTAAATATTTGTTAAAGGAGAAAAGATGAAAAAAACTTTATTGATCTTAGTTGCAATTTTGTTCCTGTTCTCAATGATGACATCAGCAGATTACGTCGGTACAAAAAAATGTAAAATGTGCCACAAAGGTGAAAAGAAGGGAAATGTGTTTGAAAAATGGATGGAAAGAAACCATTCAAAAGCTTTTGAAACACTGAAAAAAGAAGGAAAAGAGAAAGATCCGGCATGTCTTGAATGCCATACAACTGCATTTAATAAGGGCGGATACAAAATTGATGATCCGAACAATGCAAAATTTGAGGGCGTAGGCTGTGAATCATGCCATGGAGCAGGATCGGATTACAAGAAAATGAGCATTATGAAAGACAAGGCAAAATCAATAGCTGCAGGACTCATTGTTCCTGATGAAAAGCTCTGTGTGACCTGTCATGATCCTAAAAAAAGTGATACAGCAAAACCTTTTAACAAGGAAGAATATTTTAAAAAGATAAACCACGTTTACAGAAAGTAAAAAAGGGCAATTAAATGAGATCAAAATACTCTTTACCGGTTATTTTATCAACTATTATATTTTTAATTTTTTCTATATCCTGCGGAAAGAAAAATGAAGTCCGCTCTTTCAAAGAAGAGATAACAGAGAAGAAGCCTGCAATGGAATCCCATGGCCACGGAATGAACGTCCCGGGTGCTATAGAAACTAATATCAAATGGGATACTCCGGAAGGCTGGACAAGTATAAAAACAGAATCCAAACTCAGATTGGCTACCTTCTCTGTTAAAGAGGGAGACAGAGAAGCGATATGTACAATAATTCCACTTTCAGGGGATGCAGGCGGAATGAAAGCCAATGTTCAGATGTGGCTTGCCAGTATTGCGGATAGAGAATATTCTGAAAGTGAAGTGGACAATTTCATTTCAAAACAGAAAAAATTTAGAACAAGAAGTAATAACGAAGGTACTTTTATAGATTTTACAGATATAACCAGTAAAGAGTTTGATCTCTCTATTGTTGTTTCAATAATCAATTTTCCCGGCAAGACACTTTTTATTAAACTTAATGGGGACAAAAAGGTTGTTAAGAATAATACTGATAAAATTTTTAAGTTATCCAAATCAATTGAATCAGGAGAATAATGTTAAACGATCTGAAAAAACAAAATATCATCAAATTCAGTTATTCACTTAAACTCACAGTTGCCTGTCTTATACTTTTGGCAATATTGACTACATGGGGAACAATTTATCAGGCTGACAACGGCCTTTATGCAGCAAAAGCAAAGTTTTTTACATCCTGGTTCTTCCTTGCTGGCGGATTTATTCCACTGCCAGGCGCGGGACTTGTTTTATCGGTCCTGTTTATAAATCTGATCAGTGTGATGATATTCAGGATCGGATTAAGACTTAAGAACATTGGTAATATACTTACCCACCTCGGAATACTTATCCTCTTAATCGGAGGATTCTTTACATTCTTTTTTTCCGAGGAAAGTGTTCTAATGCTTAAGGAGGGCGAAAAAAGCTCCTGGTCCAATTCCTATCATGCCTGGGAACTTTCGGTATGGAAAGATACTCAGGGTGTCAGGCATTTCTCGAGCATCAGCCTTAGTGATCTTGAAAAAGGTGAGAAAATCAATTTCCCAGACTTTCCGATCACGATAATAGTAAAAAAAGATTTTCATAATTCCTCTGCATTCAGGAACGGGGAAAGATCTTCAAATACTGATATACTAAACGCTTCCGGTATTGTTTCAATTGATGAAAAGAAGACTGAGCCGGAACCAGAGGCAAATATACCGGGACTCGTATTGTTTTCCGAAGATCTGAAGAAAGACATATTACTCTACGGAGGTGAAAACATATCTACTTCCGCTGAAATTAAAGGCGATATTTACAATTTTTCACTCAGAAAATTAAGAAAAAAACTACCGATCGAATTGGGGCTTCTTGATTTTAGAATAAAAAAATATCCCGGTTCAGAAATTGTAAAAAGCTATGAGAGTACTGTTGATATCAGGCACGATGACATCCAGAGAGAAGTTATAATCTCAATGAACAAACCTCTCAGGTATAAAGACTATACATTTTTCCAGTCTTCTTACCAGATCACTCCTGCCGGAGTTGAATACTCGGTATTCGCAGTAGTTAAAAATTCAGGAAGGTTATTACCATATATCTCTAGCATTGTTGTTTTCATTGGTATGCTGATTCATTTTATTATCATGCTTTTCAGAAGAAAAAAAGAGAACAGCTCAGCACAAAAAGGGAATTAAAATGAAATTCAAACTGAAGATCTTAATATTTATTATAACTTTTACTTTAGTATCCTCCGCTTTGATACCTGATTCTTCTGTATCGCTTGATGAATTTAAAAAGATCGTTATCCTTGAAGATGGCAGGAAAAAACCTATCGATACTTTTGCACAAAATATCCTGAAGCAATTATCAGGAAGGGGCAAATTAGAAAAAGCCCCCGCAGTGATCTGGTTAGCAAGATTGCTCTTCACTCCGGATAAAAGTTATGATGATATGGTTTTTCTTGTAAACAATCCGGAAGTGCTGAGTTCTATCGGATCTGATGAAGTTCAAGGCAGAGGAAGATACAGTTATAGACAATTATCCCATAACATCTCAAAATTACGTGAGCTTGCCATATCGGCTTCGAGAATAGAAAATTCGAAAAGAAGTATAGTCGAGAGTGAAATAATTGTCCTTTACAACAAGATCTATGTCTATCATAAACTTGCCGGGTCTTTCCAATTTTGCTTTCCCAGCCCGGATTTTGAAAACAATTCATTTCTTAGTTACCTCTCAAAGATCAAAGATATTAAGGATATAAAGGCGAAGGAAATTGAATCTCTCTCTGAAGCTGAAAGAAAAATTCTTCACATCTCACATAAAATGGATCAATGGTCGGGATTTTATCAAGATCAGAAATTGGACATTTTACCTAACCTGAGTTCCGGAGAGGAAAAGTGGGAAAGTCCATGGGACTCTGTGAACAGATCATTCAAGTTTGATGAACCGCCCGCCGACTTTGTTTTACTAATCAATAAAATGGTATCTTCTTTTAGAAATAACGATCAGGCCGGATTTGATGTTAATGTTAAGGAATTCAACGACTTTGTAATGAATGAGTCAAAGAATATAGCAGACCCGGGAAGAATAAAAATGGAGATCATGTATAACAGGATAGATCCATTTTATAAATCAGAATTCTTTTATGGGTTCTCTCTCCTATTCCTTCTTTTCTCATATATTAAATTCAAGAAATTATTTTATTATTCCAGTTACTTCCTGCTGATACTCGGACTTCTTCCTCATACCTATGGACTTATAGCAAGAATGATAATCCGGAACAGGCCTCCGGTTACTAACCTTTTTGAAACATTTGTGTTTGCAGCATGGATAACTGCTGTACTGGGATTAGCTCTTGAATTATTTAAAAAGAAAAACATAGGAATACTCACAGGAAGCCTTTCAGGACTTGTTCTGCTTATCATTTCAGGCAGATACGCTCTAGAGGGTGACACTATGGGAATGCTGGTTGCCGTTCTCGATTCAAATTTCTGGCTGGCGACCCATGTCATAACAATAACAATCGGATATGGGGGAGTTGTGATCTCCGGTGTTCTCGGGCACTTGTATATACTCCAGGCTATGTTCAAGAAAGGCAAAAAGAAAGATACTCTGAAAGACACTTATCAATCGGTTTATGCAACTCAGGCCTTCGGCCTTATTTTTACATTTGTAGGCACCGTTCTCGGTGGAATATGGGCAGATCAGTCATGGGGAAGATTCTGGGGCTGGGACCCGAAAGAGAATGGAGCTTTACTGATCATTCTATGGTCGGCAATAATGTTCCATGGAAAGTTGGGTAAAATGATCAAAGAACTCGGATTCTCACTCGGCTCGATTTTAGGAATAATTACAGTTGTTCTTGCCTGGTTCGGTGTAAATTTACTTGGTGTGGGACTGCACAACTACGGCTTTTCTTCAAATGTCGCTTCCGCTCTGATAATTTATATCTTACTTGAGCTTTTATTCATGGGTGGATCATATATATACCTGAAGCAGAAGAAATTGTAATTTCACAAAATTCTTCCTCTCTTTTATTTTAATTTTTCTCATGTAGTCAACCAGTTTGTTTTTTAAGTATTCTACAACCTTATTGGTTGACTTTTAAATCGGGATATAGTCAAATTTAAAATTATACAGGCTTCAACAAAATATTTAATTAAATATATTTGAAGGGAAATAAAATGGTAACTACTCAAAAAAACATTTTTATATTTTTTATGGTCTTAATTTCAGCTCTTCTATTAATCCCGGATACAATTTACGGGGACAATGGGAAAAAAGAAGCCCTCATTCAGGCCCCCCCTCCCCCGTTCAGTGAAGATATATTTCCCTGCACCGAATGTCATTCGGAAATGGAACCGAATCCGGAGAGAAGGGTGCTGGAGGATATGCATGATGATATCATACTGAAACATGATGAAAAGAACAGATGGTGCCTGGACTGTCATGATCTGAAAAACAGAGATAAACTTCATCTTGCAAATGGAAAACTCATAGATTTTACCGAATCTTATAAATTGTGCGGCCAATGCCACGGCCCGAAACTTAGAGAGTGGAAGAATGGAGTTCATGGCAAAAGAACAGGATACTGGAATGGAAAGAAGAAATATCTATTGTGTGCACATTGCCATAATCCCCATTCACCGAAATTTAAAAAAATGAAACCCGATCCGGCTCCGGATGATCCTATGAAAGGGAGAAAATGAACATGAGTAACAATAAAATAAAAGAAAAGAAAGAATCAAGAAGAACCTTTCTAAAAAAAACCGCTTTGGCTTCTACATTCGCCACGCTTGCAGCTTGCGGATCAGATACTTCCTGGGATGAATTCTTTCAGAAGAATTTTAAAACACTTGAAAACGATGATAAGAACAAGATCATTGAGAGGCTGGAAAAAAAATATACCGAAAAATATGGAAAAAAATTCACTGTATCTGGTAAAGACCCGATCGATGATACTCTTTTCGGATACGGGCTGGATATTTCAAGGTGTATAGGGTGCAGAAAATGTGTATATGCCTGTGTTGAAGAAAACAATCAATCAAGAGATCCACAGATCCATTGGATAACAGTTCTTGAAATGGCTAAGGATAAAGGTGTTGACCTTTTTCATTCAAATTCTGATTATGACCGGGAACTTGTCCCTGATGACGATCATTTTTATTTTCCGGTCGCATGTCAGCAATGTGAGAATCCTCCCTGCACGAAAGTTTGTCCTGTGGAGGCAACATGGAAAGAGAAGGACGGTATCGTTGTAGTAGACTATAACTGGTGTATCGGATGCAGATTATGTATGGCTGCATGCCCTTATGGAGCAAGGCATTTTAACTGGTCAGAACCGGATATTCCAAAGGATGAAGTAAATCCGGAAACACATTACTACGGTAACCGGCCGAGGTATAAAGGGGTGGTTGAAAAATGTACTTTCTGTGTCCAGAGGGTAAGAGAAGGCCTCTACCCTTCATGTGTGGAAATTTGCCCTGTCGGAGCAAGGAAATTCGGAAATCTTCTGGATCCTGACAGTGAGATCAGATATATCCTGAAACATAAAAGGGTCCTGGTCCTGAAAGAAGAACTCAATACCCAGCCGAAGTTCTACTACTTTTATTAAATGAGGTGGAAAGTGACATTTATAAATTTTATAAAAGAATCAATTAGAGTAATTTTGAAAGGGAACAAGTGGTATTACACATGGATATCATCTCTATTAGTCCTGATTGTATGGGGAGGCCTCGGATACTTTGAGCAATTGAAAAACGGTCTGATCGTAACAAATATGAGTGATTCGATATCCTGGGGATTTTATATCGGTAATTTCACATTTCTCGTCGGCGTTGCAGCTGCAGCTATCCTGCTTGTAATCCCTGCATATATTTACCATTGGAAACCTATCAAAGAGATAACGATCTTCGGTGAATTGCTGGCTGTCAGCGCTGTTATAATGGCATTGGGATTTGTTATTGCTGACATGGGGGGCCCGGACCGGCTATGGCACATGATCCCTGTTGTCGGGTTGCTGAACTTTCCTGACTCTCTTCTCGCCTGGGATTCGATCGTCCTTTCCCTCTATTTTTTATTGAACTTTGTCGTTGTTACTTATCTGTTGTACATGCACTTCATAAAAAAAGAATACAATAAAAAGATCTTTGATAAGCTTATATTGTTCTCTATCCCTATGGCAATTTCGATCCATACGGTTACAGCCTTTCTTTTTAATGGCATTGCGGCAAGATCATACTGGAACAGCGCTCTCCTTGCACCGAAATTCATTGCATCAGCATTCTGTTCCGGCCCTGCAGTTCTGTTGATATTGTTTCAAATACTGAAGAAAACCACAAAATTTGATATTAAAAAAGAGGCAATATGGAAAATTGCAGAATTGATGGCATACTCCATGTTCCTTTATCTTTTCCTTTTTTTCAGCGAGATATTCAAAGAAGTTTATTCCGGTACACATCACCTTGTTCATTTGAAATATTTGTTCCTGGGAGTTAAGGGACATACCGATCTCGTTATTTATGCCTGGGCCTCCATAATTTTCAGTATTGTTGCATTCCTGCTGTTCCTGATACCCAAGACCAGAATGAATGTCGTAACGCTTAACATCGGGGCCGTTCTGATCTATATAGGAGTATATATTGAGAAAGGGATCGCTCTGATCATTCCCGGATTTTCTCCGGACTCTTTGGGGCAACTTCATATTTACAAGCCATCTATGATCGAGATAAGAACTTCAGTGATGATATTCTCACTCGGGTTTCTCCTTTTCACATTTATGTCAAAGATCGCCGTTGAAATAATTTTCGAGGACCTGAATATCAACAAATTGAGGAGTAAATCCCACTCATGATCAGAACGGTTGGAAATACCTGGTAAAGACCGGAAATATCATCCGTTCACCGATAGAAAGAGTACATTCACCGAAAAACAGGGGAAATCTGTAGTAACAACATATATATTGAGTATGAAACAAAAAGGAGAATGAAATGAAAAGAATTGTTTTTATTATTTTATTTATATTAATATCATTATTTACCCATGGAAAAGTAATAACTTCATTTGACGAGATATCGAAACCGCAGATGATGTCAATCAATAAAGATTTTCTTCTGATAACTGAGGGCCCATCGATCTTTGTTTACTCAATGAAGGATTTTTCCCTTGTGAAAAAATTCGGACAAGCAGGAGAAGGGCCGAGGGAATTCAAAGTATCTGCTTTCGGTGTGCCAATGATCGCATACTTTCATAAGAACAATATTTTTGTCAGCAGCGATTCAAAAATATCATATTTTACTCCGGCAGGTGAATTCATAAAAGAGATGAGAACTCCTCCATTCGCCGTCTTCCGCCCTTTCAGGGATCAGTATGTTGCTACGGGTTCATCTGTAAATAAAAACCAGCAAACCGTATTGACTATAAATCTCCATAATACTAAATTGGAAAAGATCAAAGAACTCTATAAATCCGATGTAAGTGTCGGTCCTAATGCCTCTTTCAACTACCCCATGAATAATTTCACTTATGAGCCATATAAAAATAAGTTATATCTGGTAAGAGGCAAAGAGGGATTTGTGATCGAGGTAATGTCATTGGAAGGGAAATCACTTTATTCTATCAAGAAAGATTATAAGAAGATAAAAGTTACCGGAGAATATAAAGATAAAACTTTCCATAACTTTAAAACCAATCCTAATTTTAAACAATTCTACGATTTCTTCAAACAGAGAATAAAATTTAAGGAGTACTATCCTGCTATCCAGGATGTGCGGGTTACTGATGACAGGATTCACGTAATCACATTTAAAAAGAAGGATAACCAGACGGAATGTATAATTCTTGACCTCAAGGGGAATGAGATCAAAAGAGTTTTTGTCCCCTACCCTGAACTTTATGGTATGGACTATTTACCCGAATATGATATCTTCAATAAAACCTTTTATATATTAATTGAAAATGATGATGAAGAGGTCTGGGAACTCCACACTACCGGCTTGTAAAAACGTTGAATTCGGGAGGAGTTTCCATATGCTTTTTAACAGCACAGAGATTAGCTGATTGAATCACAGCACCCCTGTATTTTTCGGGGAACGATTCCGGTAATATTAACTTTTTTTTTCCGGGGAAGTAGATCTTCATTTCCATTCTGGTCACCTTTTGAAGTAATTTTAACACCGATACCATAATCCGTCAAAATTTGAAATTCACTATTTTAGTTAATTATTAATTATGAGCCAGTTGCATAATTAGTCTCGTTACGAGGTTTAGCGAAATTTTTCATGGCATAGCATATGGGAATAAATTGCCGGAAACATAGCTATGCCTAAGGTGAGGACAATTTCTTCACAGGATACGAAGTCAGGGAGAATTGCAGCAAACCGCCGTAGAAGGTAATTATGCAACTGGCTCATTTGATTGACACATAGTAAAATTTTGTTTAACATTTAATTTAGGGAGGTGAAATGACCATTAAAAAAACTTTATTGCCGGAAAATGAATTAAAACCTTTATTCAAAGATCCACTTCAGTTAGGGTTCGGCCAAACTTATACTGACTATATGTTTACCCTTGAATATGATTCTGAGAAGGGGTGGCATAATGCTGAAATAAAACCATATCAGCCACTCAAGCTGGACCCTGCAGCGAAGGTCCTTCATTACGGGCAGGAAATTTTTGAAGGTCAGAAAGCCTACAAATCCCCCTCAGGAGAGATCCTCACCTTCAGGCCCAGAGAAAATGCAAAAAGATTCCTCAATTCACTGAAAAGAATGTGTATGGCGGAACTCGATGTTGATGATTTTTTATACTATGAAAATGAACTGATCAAGATTGAGGAGAGATGGATACCCACCGTAAAGGGAACTTCTCTATATATCAGGCCAACTGCTATTGCAACTGAAGCAGGCCTTGGAGTTAAAGCTGCAACAAAATATCTTTTTTTCATAATACTATCTCCGGTGGGTGCATATTTCAAGGAAGGATTTAATCCGATCGGTTTATGGGTCAGTGATGAATATTCCAGAGCTGCAGAAGGTGGAACAGGTGCAGCAAAAGCAGGTGGGAACTATGCAGGAAGCCTGTTTGCTTCTAAGATAGCAAATGATAACGGCTACAGCCAGGTACTCTGGCTTGATGCAAAAGAACATAAATATATTGAAGAAGTCGGTGCAATGAACATCCTCTTTGTCATAGACAACAAACTTGTTACAGCTCCTCTTCAGGGTACTATACTACCGGGAATTACAAGAAAGTCAGTTCTTGAGTTGGCAAATGATCTTGGGATAGAACCGGTGGAAAGAAAAATTTCAATAGATGAAGTTATAGAAGGTATAGAATCAGGAAAGGTCACAGAAATATTCGGAGCAGGTACTGCTGCTGTAATCAGCCCTGTCGGCAAGCTCAATTATAAGGGAAAAGAGTATGTCGTAAATGAAAATAAAACCGGGCCATGGTCACAGAAATTCTTTGATACACTGACAGGGATCCAATACGGTGAACTGGAAGATAAACACAATTGGGTTCATATAGTTAAATAATTCTTAGGACACTTCATTCAAGGGTTAAATATTAAGCCCTTTGAATTCTTGGCGTCAATTATTACTGATATATCCTTTTCTGTCCGGATATGTTTCACGAACTTTGTTTCAGTGTGGATCTTTTGATTCTGCAACCATTCCCAGTTAATATATTCATCCTCAACTTTATCCTTAATGTGAAAATATCCCATCTGAAGAGAGATCATGTTGTGGAAAAAATGACTGCCAAGTGACGGATCGATCTTGAAATCCTTTATGAAAGACTCGACAACTACTTTCGCTCCGCTGATCTGATGCCATTCTACAGGTATTCCCAGCCATGGGTCTGAAGTCCCCCATCTTCCGAATCCGATCAATATATATCTTCTCTCTTCTTTAACAAGCTGCATATTTATTGATCCGATCTCTGAGGCAATTATCCTGCTTTTCGATATATCAAATTTTTCCGGATCTATAAAAACAATATCACTGATATCATTGATCCTTCCATTCCCCATCGGATGACGGCTTGAACAGATTATTTCCGGAGGATTTTCACTCTCAATATCAACCTCAGCAAATTCTCCACCAGCAACCATCGGTCTGATCTGGAGAAAATTGAACTCCGGAAGACTCCCCTTTTCTCTTGAAAGGTTGACCGCAAATTCAATCTCTATATGAGAGCCGAATGATTTACTCCCTATATCAAGTATCTCATTTAGAATATCAGAGAGTGGAAATAGATTATGCTTGAGAATATTGGCAAATGTTATCACCCTCGGCCCATCTATCGATACAGTGTCCTTGATAGCATTATCCTGACCCGAAAAAGTGCTTGCTACATAAAATATTGTCCCATCATTTTCGGCATCATTAAGATTGTATTCTTTCAAGCTGAATTTTTCATCTATTCCAATACTCTGCGGGCTATTCTTTATATCAAGAGCATAAAAAATATTTTGAGAGTTTTTTAAAAATTCTACTGCATTGGAATAAGGAGGATTCATTTCAGGATACTTTGAAGAGAATCTGAATACCTGTCCGCCTTCAACAATAATCGGCCCCAGTCCCAGAGCAAGTTGTACTATGCCATCCTCTGGTTCCATATGTGATATGGGATAAAAGTTGTATGACTGAGCAACCCCGGATATAACAGGATAGAATTTCTCATTATATTCATGCCCGACTATCTGCTGGATAATAACTGCCATTTTCTCTTCTTCGATCCTGAAGTTCGTATTCTTGACATACTCTTTCGGTGATTTGAAAAAGACAGATGCATAAACAAGTTTTACCGCATCTTTTAACTGACGGAAATTCTTTGAACTTTCTGCTCTGTTATTCGGCAGCATATAGGTTGAGTACAATCCTGCGAACGGGAGCAATTGTGAATCTTCCAATAGACTTGATGATCTGACAGCAATCGGATAATCAACATTTTCCAACAGGATCTTCAGATCATTTATAATTTTTCCCGGAAGTTTACCCTTAACAAACCTTTTTGCAATTTTATTGTTGTCCTGTTCATTTATTGCAAATTCAAGGAGCTCATTATTTTTAATAAATTCTTCATACACTTCACTGCAAATAACAAATGTATGTGGGGTTTTAACTTCAACTTCAGAAAATTTTTCATTCAGTCCGGTTTTTGCCAGAAGAGCATTAAGGAATGCCAATCCCCTCGCCTTCCCCCCCAGAGATCCGCTGCCAAGCCTTACAAATGAATTTTCCGAATCAAATGTCACCTGTCCGAAATCAGTTATCACTCCATACTGGTTTTTGGTCAACAAATTTTGGATCTCTCTTCTGATAAAACTTCTCAATCCATCTATTCCCTTAAAATCACTGATCTGTTTTGGCCTCAGGCTTTCAGCAGTTTCGAATTCTGTTCTTGCTCTCAACCAGATAGAAATATGGTTCTTACCGGAATGAAATTTGAGGCTTTCATCTGGAATTATATCGATCATTTTTCGAAATTCCTGAAGATTTCTCGCCCTGCCTATCTCCTCTCCGGATTCATTTCTAAAAACAAAATCACCAAATCCGAAATTTGTCAGAATAAATGTCTGTAATTCCTGAAGCATATTGTTCGAATACTTGCTTAGGAAGTCCAGGCCCATTGAATATGCTTTTTCTCTGTTATCAGAATTCGATGATTGTAGAAGGATCGGCAGGTCGGGGATCTCCTCCTTTATTTTCCTGGCAAATCGAAATCCCGATTCAGGATCTATTTTCCCCTTCCGGGGAAACCTGATATCAGAAATTATACCCAGCAGATTCTTCTTATACTTTTTATAAAGTTTAATCCCCTGTTCGTAGGTTTCGGCCATTATGATCTTCGGACGAGCCCTCATCCGGAGTAACCTGTGAAGATCGTTTACCCCCTCAGAGATAAGTAACCGTGTCTGCATCATTATCTCTGTATAGATTATCGGGAGGAAAAGGGAATAATACCTCGGAGAATCCTCAATAACCACAATTACCCTTACACCGAGTTTAATATCATTATCCACATTTTTCCGGTCTTCGACATATTTAATGATTGCAAGGAGAATTTTTGTGTCCCCCCCCCAGTAAAAGACCTTGTCAATATATCCGGTCTCCCTGAACATGATCAATCTGTCCGGAGGTATCCAGTCGTAGGTGAGCAGGACCACAGGCATATCAGGATCCATAGTTTTTACTTTCTTCCCGAATTCCAGAGAATCCATTCCTGTAAGCCTTGTCATTGTAATGACCAGATCAAATGAACCTTCTTCGAGAGCTGCAATAGCTTCTTCAGCACTCGACACACGGATGATACGGGGAATAAATCTCAGGTTAAGATCTATATATTCACTGAATATCCTTTCCGATAATCTGCCATCCTCTTCAAGGACAAATGCATCATAGAAACTTGAAACAAGAAGTATCTCCCTTACCCTGAATTTTATCAGATCATGAAAAATACCGAATTGAGGTTCATAATCTATCCCCAATTCCTTCTCTTTTTCCACTTTAAGCTTATCCATATTAGGATAATAAATAAATCACTCCTCTAAATCAACCCTGATGATCCGGATCATCATTTGGTAAGAGATGCGGTCTTTAGAACAACACCTTCTTTTTCCACCGGATATACCCTGTTGAGGAGAAATTCCCTTGCTGTAAAAATTGATGAAAATCCGTGCTTTTTTTTGATAGCGGTTATTGTTCTGCTCAATTCCTCTCCCCTTATCGAAACAAAAGGGAGAAGGGACCTGTTATCAGTGATGTCCTCCACCTTGATACCAACAAGTCTGAGGGGCAATTTTCTCTTTTCTAGTAACTTGTCGAGAAGGGGCACTGACCTCTTCCATATATCCTGATATGAGTACGTAGGAAGGTCGAGAGAAACCCTCGCCGTAAATGTAGAGAAATCACTGAATCTAACTTTAATCTCCACTCTCCCCGCATAGAGTCCCTTTTCCACCAGATAGACAGAAAGCCTGTCCAGCAGATATGCGAGATGGGACAGGATCATATTTCTGTCACGGATATCATTCATAAAAGTTGTTTCTCTGCTGAAGCTCCGGGTCTTCGGTTCCCTATTCTTCCTGTATTCACCCGGGGAAGAGTAGAAGTAGTGTCCTATCACCCTCTTCCATAATGAAAAATTCTTCTCCCTCAGTTCATGAACTCTCTTTATCCCCATCCCCTGAAGTATGACCAGTGTATGCGGCCCTATCCCGGGTATCTTTTCCAGAGACAGGCCTGAAATAAATTCTTTCTCATCATCCATGAAAAATATCCCGCCCGGCTTTGCAGCTTCAGTGGCCAGTTTAGCCCCGAGCTTCGTATAGCCCAAACCGGCCGACACCTTCAGCCCGATGTTCTTCTCAACCGCATCCTTGATCCTGGATACGATCTCATATACGGAAGAACGAAAATACGTCATCCCGCTTAGATCAATATATGCCTCATCCACCGATACAGCTTCCACCACGGGGGAGAACCGCGAAAGACATTTAAAGAACTGGCCGGATATCCTTTCGTATATATGAAACCTGCCCCTTAGAAATATTCCGTCCGGGCATTTGCGGGCAGCATTCCTCAACGCCATACCAGAATGTACCCCGAACTCTCTTGCTTCATAGGAAGCGGTGCTTACAACGCCCCGCTCATCAGGCATCCCCCCTATTATTACCGGTTTCCCCTTAAGGCCGGGACGCATCATCACTTCCGCCGCGGCAAAAAATGCATCGATATCAATATGGAGCACAAAGGGAGATATCAAGATCAATACCTCCTCAATACCCCGATCACCTTCCCTACAAGTTCGAACGGATCATGAATAGGATCAAATTCCGGATTTTCCGGTACAAGCCATACGTCTTCACCTTTCTTCTTCAGTCTCTTCAGTGTTATTGTAGAATCCTCCATTAGGGCAACAACCATATCACCCGAGTCAGCATCGGGCGTCTTCTTTATTATTACAACATCACCTTCCCTGATATAGGCATCCCTCATACTTTCACCCTGGACCCTCAGCGCAACCTTGTCACCATTCTTCTCAACCATCCATTCCGGGAGTTCCACTTCTTCTCCGAGAGACTCAAATATTTCCAGAGGAGATCCTGCGGGAACAATACCTACAAGGGGAACTACCGCCCTTTCAGGGATCACGATCCATGACCGCCCGTCCCTCCGGAGGTACCCGTTATCCACAAGGCGGGTAAGATAGGAGTGGACGGTTGCCGGAGAGGATAATCCGGTCAATTCACATATCTCCCTGACCGAAGGGAAATACCCTTCACTCAAAACTGTTCTTTTTAATTTTTCCAGAAAATATTTCTGTTTTTTTGTTATCATAAGTTCGCCTTTTGTTCGTTTATAATATAGTATAATTCTCCCCGTTTGTCAAAAAATTAATATCATGGGGACGGAGGGAATTATATTAATTTTTTCAATTTTGCCTTTCGCCATCATCCACTTCATTAACCTGGATATACCTCTGGCCGTAATTACTTTAGCTACCGCAAAATCCTTCTGGTATTTTGCTGAACGTCCGCCCTCCGTTCGAGCTTAGCGAGACTCGGGCTACCAGTCCCGCTAAAGCAAAACACGGCCACGGTTTAATCTCATCTTGATATCAATATCATTTTTTTTGTGAGGGAACGAAAGATCCGCCTTTAAGTGGATCTTCACGACCTGACAAAGTCAGGGAGCCAGCAGGCAGGAGTGCAATGAGTCACTCCAGTAACTTGAGGAGCGGCTGGGAACCGGTTTTACCGAAGCGGCGATGTTCCGAAGGGAAAAGGCCACTGTCTGAGCATACGTCTTTTAGGTATGCGAGTTGGCCTCTTTAATGCCGCTGAATAATACCCGGTCAGACGTGTCGCGGAGCAATGTGGATGATGGCGAAAGCCAAAATAAAAGAATAAAAAATATGGGATTATTGGAGTTGGGAGCGGAGGTTTTTTATTCTTTCCCGGGCACGGTCAATGTCAATATAAATAACGGAAAGATCTTTATTATCGGGCCTTTCCTTATCCAATATTTTGCCAAGATCTTCATAAATAGCTTTTAAAGTAATATTACTTTTAGCCTTTTCTGCAATAAAGTGACCCTTTTCCTTTACAAGCTCAGCTATCTTGTTTTCATGCTCTTTTTCAGCTTCTTTTAACTCTGTTTCCTGCTTTTCTATCTTCTTCTCAATTATATCAAGTTCCGATCTTAATCCCTTCTCTTCTTTATCAATTATCGATATTTCTCCGGGAATTGAAACCTCCTTCATTGTCCTGTCTGATAATTCCTGTTTCAGTTCGATCAGGGTCTTCTCCTCTCTCTCCTTTCGCCCTTCCCTTTCATCAGGATCGAGAAGGCCGTCCTTTAAGAGACGTTCAATTTCAGCCTCGGCTTTATCTATCCCCTTACCTATTTTAATTATCTTCCTCTCATTCTCTTCTGATTCTTTTTTCAGATCAGAAAGTATTCTGCTCACTTCTTTATACTTTGTTGTAATTGGCTCCTTAACTTTATATTCGTTCTCGATATTTGATTTTTTCAGGGACGTAAATATTTCATGCTCAGATTTCAACTTTTCAATCTTCTTTTCTGTATCATCAAGAGCAGACTCAAATTTCCCGGCTATTTCCCTCTCCTTTTTTATCTTATCAATGATCTCCAGTGAGCTATCAGGAAACAACCTGTTCTCGTATCCATTGCTGCCAAGTTTGGTAATAAGTTCCAATAGTCCCTTTTCCTCTTTTTCAATTTTTGAGTTTATCCTGGAATTTTTGATTTTTCTACCTATAAATTGAAAACCACCCTTTACTTTTTCCCTTATTTTCTTATCCCTGATCAAAAGAATAGTTACTAATACAACGATGATAAGTATCAATATCAATGTAAAAGATACAGGATTCCCCTTTCCCCCTTCCGCCTCAACAACCACACCTGAAAATAATAAGTGTAATAGTAAATTCATGGATATCTCCTGTTATATAATTTATGATATTAAAGAAGGAAAATCAATTTTAAGTTTTTTATCACTTAGTTTTTTTTTCGAAATTTTCCACTTCACGACATACATCGAAAAGTCTCTCTTTAAGAACCGTTGTTGAAACATTACTTGTGTAAGGGAGATAGATTATTTTCACATCAACTTCAGAGAGTTTTTTCTCAAATTCATCAAATCTCTCAGTATCATACCAGTCATCCCCGATAAACATCACATTAAACTTAAGCTTTTTCCACATAACATATTTATCAAGATCATCCTGGGGAATTGCAAGGTCTACATATTTAATACTCTGAATGATCTCCATCCTTTCACTGAAAGGAATCAAAACTTTCCTTTTCTTGTAAGCAACAAGCTCATCAACAGTTACTCCAACGATAAGCTTATCACACATCGAACTTGCCATTCTGAGAATATTCAGATGCCCGACATGGAACATATCAAATACTCCACTTGTAAAACCGATCGACTGATCATTCCATTTGTTCTTTACGTACATTTAATATTTATATTTGAATTAAAAAAAAAATTCAACATTCATATGATTATCAAGCAATATTATTGAAAGTTCGTATCGTCTGTATTAATATTAATTTCTAAAATGAAAAAACAAAATTCTGAAAATTTCAGCTTCAAAAGTTCCCTTAAAGATGGACCGAAATACCCCCTACTGCACTACATAAGGATCGAACGGTATTTTACAAGACCTCTCGCTTCAATAATCGTAAAACTAATATATAATACAGGAATTACTCCCAATCAGATCACTGTTCTTTCATTCATTCTTGGTATCCTCGGAGCAATATCTTACTCTTTCGGACAATATCATTTTTTTATTGCCGGGGGAATTTTAATGCAATTATCATCTGTTTTCGATTGTGCTGATGGGATGCTTGCAAGGTCGAAAGATATTTGCACCAGATATGGGGCATACCTTGATCTTTTTCTGGATAGAATTGTTGATTTTTTTTTCTTCCTCGGGGTCGCCGCCGGTTATTATCTTTATTCAGGTGATATTGTTTTTCTGATACTCGGACTTGTAAACACAGGATTATATTCACTTCAGATAATACTCTTCTACATTGTAAAAATATATAAGGGGGACTTCAACGCCGGGGAGAGTGCTGAAGCAAGAGGTCTCGGGATATTTTTCTTTTTTTTACTCTCAATCTTGAATCATCTGGAAATAATAATAATATCAATGACAATAGTATCATTAAGTAATATATCTATGAGAGTAATTATGTATAAAAGGTTAGGTGAAAAAAATCTACCCCTTCCCGGATCTGAATCCGCTTCTGATAACGGGAAAAAGGCCGACACCGGCAAAGATCAGGCCTAAAATTCTTCTTGTAATAATATATCCGATCCCTACAATCTGATCTATATAGAATATCCTGAAAAGGCCAATATAAGTTGCCTCGAAAATGCCGAGAGATCCCGGGAAAAGCGGGAATAGGAAAGCAAACGAACCCAGAGTTGCAATTAAATAGCTCTTAAGCAAAGTAATGTTCAATGATCCCAGGAACTTCATTGTTATGTAGATCTCAAATATCCATATGATGTAATTAAAAATGTTACTAAATACAAGAAAAATAAAAGTTCCGGTTTCATTCTTGTAAAACTCTGAAATATTCTTATCTGTTTCAAGAATGTCATTTTCCTTTTTACTGAAATACTTTTTCCCTATTCTGAGATTCTTTGTGAACCATAAAAAAAATCCATCAATTTGTTTCATAAAGAAAAAAGATAAAAGTAAAAAAAGAATTATTGTAAGCATTAAGAAAAATGCTTTTATCTTTTGAGAAATCGGGAGAATAAGTACTGAAATTATCACACCCGATGAAACAACAAGTATGGCAGATAGAAATTCTATCATTTTATCAATGACAACTGATGCAGCCAGCTTTTTTTTGTCTACAGTTTCAAGCAAAAATACCCTGACAACCTCTCCACCTACTTTTGCTGTCGGAGTTAAGTATCCGACTGAGTGCCCTCCAAGTCTTGCAATTAGTACTTTCAGGAATCCGGGAGTATCTCCTAATTTTCTCAAAATTATACTCCAGTTGAATGATCGGACTGACCAGTAAACAAGTCTTAAAAGAATTAGTATGAAAAAATTCAGGACAGATAATTCCCTGACCCTCAGCCATATATTATGAGGCCCCGCTTTAACAAAATAAAAAACAAAAAGTATGACTCCGGAAATTGCAATGATTTTTAAAATATTCTTCAACATTGAAGTATCATTAGAGCTAAAGAGGGAATAAATGTCAACCAGATCTCTTTTACATTTTCATCCTTTGCTTATATTAATCCAATCTGGTTTAGTGAATCAAATTTGACCTCCTTCAAGAAAACAAATATAATCAAATTGATGAATTCAACTATTATTTGCACTATTTGTCCTTATTTTAATCCTGTTTTTCAATGGTTCATTCAATGAGTTCATTTATCTGAGGGTTCAATTGAAGAACAAAATTGTTAAGACACTCCTTTTCATTTTTTTCATAATCTTTTTTGACAGAACTATTTCTTTACTTATTTCAAAATACAATCATTTATTCTTCAAAAATAATTACCTTGAGAAACCACTTTCAGAATATTTGAAGAATAAAGAATACAATACTCTGATACTCGGGACATCCAGAACCTATGAAGCAATACATCCCAAACTTCTGGAAAGTGAAAGAATCTCATTATTCAAATGGGGTTATGTCGGACATGGCCCGAAATACAATTATTATTTTTATAAACTCTATAAAAAAATAAAAGGCCCTCCAAAATTAGTTATATATGGGATAGACTATTTTATTTATTGGAGTGTCACTTCACCTTTAGCTTTATCTGAAGTTAAAGTGAATAAATCAAATGGATTACTAGAAAACTTTTTTTCCCCGACACTTTTACTCCTGAAAAATAAAAGCAAAACAGACATCCTTTTCAACGATGTACTAAACTCATTTAAAATTTCTGAGTTATCATTCCACAACAAAATAGTAGATATTCAGAATTACACAGGAGTGAGAAAATCAGCTCTTCCCAATAGTAAAGTTTATACAAAAAAACCTTCTAAATATAAAAGAATACCTTTCAGACATAAAGCTGGAGGTGAAGGAAGATATTTTGCTAAAATGCTTAATGAGATACATGAAGATAATGTAAAAATCGCACTCATTGTTATACCGGATTATATAGGAACATTAAAAACAAACAGTTTTCAGAGAGCATTCAAAAAACATTTACAAAAACTTGCAAAAAAGTATAACAATTTAAAAGTATTTAACTATTGCAATGAAAAAAAGTTTGCATTGGAAGATGAGTCCCTTTTCCTTAATGGCGGATATGGCTATGGAAACTCTCATGTATCAAAAGAAGGTGCCAGAATACTTAATCAGATGTTGAAAAAAGACCTGGGAGAAATCAATTTTAGTGAGACCCCACGAACATTATAGCCTGAACTGATCCATCCGGTGTCAAAATAGAGCAGTTTGACTAATAATAGGATATAGGTATAATTAGAAACCTATGAAATCAGCTCAAAAAGGACAATTCAACAAATGATCTTCACCTCTCTGTCCTTTTTTTATTTCTTTTTAATTGTTTTAGTTTTCTATTTTCTTATTCCACATAAATTCAGATGGGTCTACCTTTTGATCGCAAGCTTCTGGTTTTATGGATACCATAATATCTGGAATATTTCCTACCTTGCCATTCCAACTCTCCTTGTCTATGTTTTTTCGATAGGAATAGATAATAGCAATAATAAAAAAACAAAAAAAAAATATCTCTTTGGAACTCTTTTATCTTCACTTTCAATATTAATTTATTTTAAATATACTAACTTTCTTTACTATTCAATAACTATATTATTTTCTCCTGACACTGAATTCAAAGGTTTAGATATTATCCTCCCCTTCGGTATATCATTTTTCACCTTTAAGCTTGTAAGTTATTCAATAGACGTTTATAACGAAAAAATTCCTGCGGAAAGACACTTGGGATATTTTGCGCTGTATATATCTTTCTTTCCCCAACTTCTTATGGGCCCAATCGAAAGAGCTGTCAATTTCATCCCTGAATTGAAGAAAAAAGTAAATTTCGATTTTGACAGAGTTATTTCGGGCCTTACCCTCATCTCCTGGGGAGTCTTTAAAAAGATGGTGATTGCAGACAGGCTGGCTATTTTTGTAAATGAAATATTTGCAGCTCCGTACCATCAGGGCATCAATCTATTATTTGCAGTTTATTTTTATGCATTTCAGATCTATTGTGATTTTTCCGGCTATTCTGATATCGCTATCGGAATAGCTCGAATTCTGGGATTTAAATCTATGAAAAATTTCAATTTCCCTTATTTCGCCACTAATATGACACAATTCTGGAATAGGTGGCATATTTCTTTATCTACATGGTTGAGGGACTACCTTTTCCTTCCTATAGCTTATTCTTCCATGAGGAAAATACCAGGTGAGAAAAAATGGGGAATAAAGACAGAATACATAGGATACGCTTCCGGAATGTTTATCACAATGTTTCTCGGAGGACTCTGGCATGGTGCAGCATGGACATTTGTAATATGGGGAATGCTTCACGGGTTGTTTCTTATAATCGGCTATACAACAAAAAAAGCAAGAAAAAAGATCCTCAAAAAAACAGGATTAAAAAAATTCAAAACATTTAACAAATTTATGGGAATATTCATGACATTTAACTTTGTGTCATTTGCCTGGATATTTTTCAGATCAGAATCATTCTCAGATGCATATAACTATATATCCTCATTCCACTTTTCATTCGCATCAAAGGGATCAGAGCATTTGATTTTTAATGTATTTTTAGTACTTGTTTTTATTACACTTGAGATCATTTATATGAAAAGAGAGAAAATAAAATTCATACGAAATTCTCCAATGCTAGTTAAAACAGCCGTATTTGCACTATTTATTTGTATTATAATCCTGTTTTCCTTAGACTCCTCCAACGAGTTCATTTACCTGAGGTTCTAATTGAAAAGAAAAACAATTAAAATATTTGTTTTCTTTTTGTTTCTGATATTCTTTGACAGATCACTGTCTTATTTTATTTTTAAATATAATTATAAATTCTTTAAAAATAATCCTATAGAAAAACCCCTTTCAAAATACCTCAGAGATCATGATTTCAATACTCTAATCATCGGAACTTCAAGAACTTACCAGGCAATACATCCTGAATTAATTAAGAGTCCTCAAATCACTCCATTCAAATGGAGCCATGCAGGGAATGGTCCTAAATATAATTATTATTTTTATAAGTTATATAAAAAAATCGAAGGTACTCCAAAAATGGTGGTTCTGGGTATGGACTATTTTATTTATTCAATTGCTTCTTCATCATTGTCTTTATCAGAGGTGAAAGAACATACTTCTACCAGTATAATGAGGCATTTTTTTTCGCCAACTCTTTTGCTCTTAAAAAATAAAAGTGAAACGGATATTCTGCTTAATGATATCTTAAATTCAATTAAAATTTCTGAACTTTCTCTTTATAATAAAATTAAAGATGCCCAAACTTATACAGGTGTGGAAAAATCTGCACTTCCAAATTTAAAAATCATTACTGAAGATTACCCATCATATAAGAGAAGAATTTTCTGGAGATTACCGGGGAAGGAGGGTGATTATTTCATTAAGATGCTCGATGAAATACAAAAAGATAAAGCTGTGATAGTTCTGGTTGTAATCCCCGACTATATTGGAACTGTAAAAACCAACATATCTCAAAAAAGGTTTAAAAGACATTTAAATAGATTAACAAAAAAATATAATAACCTGATAATATTGAATTATAATTTTAATAGAAAATTTAACCTCAAAGATGAATCTCTATTTATTGATGGTGGTTATGGAATCGGGAATTCTCATATGTCAAAAAAAGGTGCTGAGATTTTCAATAAAATGCTTAAAAGTGATCTTAAAAAGATCGTAAATTAAAATTTAATCTACTTGATATCAACAAGTTCTACCTGAAATACGAGTGTCGCATTAGGGGGAATCTCTCCGCCAGCGCCTCTCTCTCCATATGCAAGGTGAGAAGGAATGATCAGGACTCTCTTCTCTCCCTTCCTCATGTCAAGAAGTGCTTCATCCCAACCCCGGATCACTTTCCCGACACCAACAGGGAAATCCAATGGAGTACCTCTGTCAACAGAACTGTCAAATTTTCTGCCATCAAGAAAAGTACCTGTATAATGCGCGGAGATCATTCCGCCTTTTTTTGGTTTGTTTCCTTTACCTTCATTGAGAACTATATACATCAGGCCTGATTCTGTGGTAATTCTTCCGGGCCACTTATCTTCAATAAGCTTCTTCTCTTCTTCCTGCTTTATTTTTAATTCCATTTCATATTCAGATTTTTTATCTTCAGTATATTTCTTAAATATAACCGGTGCATCAAAATCTTTTGCTGCATCACCTACTCTTACGATCTTTATACTCTCGATCTTGTCTCCCTGAACTATCTGATTAACAATATCCATACCTTTATAAACTTTTCCAAATACTGAGTGTTTGTTATCAAGATGGGGAGTTGCAGTATGGGTAATAAAGAACTGACTCCCGTTTGTTCCGGGTCCTGCATTAGCCATTGAAAGTATTCCGCTGCTGTCGTGTTTCAGATCAGTATGAAACTCATCAGGGAAACTGTATCCCGGATTCCCGCTGCCATTCCCCTGCGGATCTCCACCCTGGATCATAAAATCATTAATAACCCTGTGAAAGGTCAGGCCGTCATAAAATGGTTCGCCCTCGCCTTTCGCACTATTGGGTATTTTACCCTCTGCCAGTCCTGCAAAATTCGCTACCGTCATAGGAACCTTATCAAAATCTAATTTAATAACAATTAATCCCTTACCTGTACTTATTTCTGCATATAAGCCATCATCTTTGTATTTATTCACTTTGCACCCCGATAAAATAATTATTGTGATCAGAAAAAACAATATTACCTTCTTCATGTAATCCTCCGATTCTTATTTTAAATGATTATACGAAAAAAACAGGTATTGGTAAAGCCTATTCAGATCGATCAGAAACCGGATCTTCCCTTTTATCTACTTTCCACTGAATAGGATACAGGACCAGAAGTAATACATTACAAAATACTATAACATAGAAAAAGAAGATCATTGGTTGATACAATAAAGCGGCCAGGATTAGAAAAAACCTGTGTGTTGAAACACCTATCAAATTCCAGAACACTAATAAGATCTTACCTGCCCTAGTATTTTTCTTAATTAGTACTTTGGATTTATCCCGGGTACCTGTTACCTGAGCTTTTGTATAACCCAGATATACAAAAAGAAGAAGTTTTTCAATATAATTTCCTCTCCTTGACCTTATAAAACTGAATCTCTTTTTAAATTTTCTATAATCATCACCAATGGTGTTGTTTCTTCCGGTTGAACTTGAAAGATATTGCTGTCTGTAATAGTCAATTATAACGCTGTGTAATATCATAGATGCCCCTGCTGCAAGTGTTAGAGGCAAAAGTCCGAATGGGAGTTTAAATCCCACTTTTATTAATCCGATGTACATACCAACAAAAACTGCTATCGAGGTAATATAATCCACCCATCCGTCAATGATCCTCCCAAGAGGAGTCCCATTCTTTTTTAATCTGGCGATCATTCCATCGATCAGATCAAAGATATGACATAAAAGGTAGAAAAGGCCTCCATATACAAAACTTTTTTTATCCCCGAATGAGAAATATATCCCGCTGATAATTCCGGCTATCATAGACATAAATGATATCTGATTTGGTGTAACCGGGAATTTCACAAGAAACTTGGTAAAAACAAAACTGACAGGCCTGAATAAGAAAAGGTCAACCGTCTCTTCCGCTATAATGTCCTTGAGAGAACTTCTGAATTCTTTAAATAATTTAATCATGATATTATCAAGACTTGGAGAGGAGGATTAGAATTGCAAGAATTGTGAACATCAGGATCATTGCCCACTTAACCTTGTCCATCCTATACTTCATAAGACCCTGCTCATTCAGAAAAAACGTATCTCCTCCTCCACTGTCGAGTACTCCTTTCCCATACAATTTATTAAAGACCGATTTGTTAACTTCACCTATATTCTTTATATCTTTTGCAAGTTCAACAGAGAGGGCTCCCTTCTCGCGAAATAAAGAAATGATCTTTTTTTCTTTATTAAACTTACCAGTTATCATTTGAAATCCTTTCATTAAAACTCCGGTTAATATTTTATACCAAAACTGATTATAAAAAAAGTGGAAACCGAATTAAAAACAATATGCTTTGATTTACGTAATAATTATAGGGTAAAATAAAGTAATGGATCCAAAAAATCACAAAAAGAAGAATTCAGGAATCTGGGAAACTGTTAAAACAGATTTTAAAGAAAGTGAAATAACCCGGGAAGTAAAATACGACCTTACTGACACTCTTGATTTCTATCTCACTGAAGATCAGAAAACCAGAATGAAAGAGATGGGATGGTTCAAAAAGCTTATATTTATCCCGGCCTGGCTGCTCAGAATAATGTTTTTTAAATTAACCCGTATCAGACGGCTCCTTCTGGCATTAGCAATATTTTTTTCCTTTATCAGAATATCAGTCAACAATTCTGACAACTCTAATTATTCTTTCCTGGGTGTTATTATTCTCCTTTTTATTTTGATCCTTGAACTAAAAGACAAACTGATCGCAGTAGATGAACTAAGTGCAGGGCGGGCTGTACAAACAGCTTTTATGCCTCCCGAGAATCCTGAAGTACCAGGCTGGTCCTTATGGCTCTATTCAAGGCCGGCAAATAGTGTCGGGGGTGATATGGTTGATCTTATCCCGATTAATGATATTAATTACGGAGTTGTACTCGGTGATGTATCGGGAAAAGAACTTGGGGCTGCATTATATATGGTGAAACTTCAATCTACACTCAGAGCTCTGGCATCAGATTTTGATTCTCTGTCAAAACTGGGATCAAAAATTAATAAGATCTTTTACAGAGACAGTGAGTCAAACAGGTTTGCGACAATGGTATATATCTCATTAAAAAAAGATCAGGGAGATCTGCAAGTATTAAATGCAGGACATATACCACCTATCCTTCTCAGTAATGGGGAATTGGTTGAAATGGCTAAGGGATCACCTGCGATCGGGATCAAGAGCACTTCCAAGTACAGAGAGGATAATTTGATACTAAAAAAAGGTGACTATCTCATTGTCTATTCTGACGGAGTTTCAGAAGCAATCAACTCGGAAGGTGAATTTTACGGAACAGGCAGATTTAAAGATACTCTGATAGCAGGCAAAGATCTGTCGCCCAGGGAAATGGGGAAGAATATCATAGCTACAGTTAATAATTTTGTAGGAAATAATAAATTCTACGATGATCTTTCACTTGTGATCCTGAGAAGAGATTAACCGGCTGCAAATCAACATTTAAATTTCAGCTTCTCAAATAAGATGCCCCGTTCACATCGATTATTGCACCTGTCATAAATTCATTCCCTGAGGCAGCAAGCATTATTACTGCATTTGCAACTTCCTCCGGCTTTGCTACACGATTCATGGGGCTCTGAGCTCTGATCTCATCTCCGCGGGGCCCGTCCAATATTTCCCCGGTCATATCAGTCTCTACAAATCCCGGAGCAACAGCATATATCTGGACATTATAAGGTGCAAGTGCTTTGGCCATAGACTGGCTGAATGAGTTCAAAGCTGCTTTGCTGGCTCCATAAGCTGGTGCATCAGGTTCTCCACGGAAAGCACCTCGGGACGTAATATTAATGATCTTCCCCCCTCCGCTCTGTACCATATATTTCCCCGCTAAGAAGGAGATGTTTGCCGCTCCCAGCAGATTTAACCCGATAGTCCTTTCCCAGGTTTCAAGCCAGTAAGAGTAATCCGACTCCTGGAAACTCCTCTCCTCATATATCCCGGCATTATTCACCAGAATATCTATTCTCCCGTATTCATCAACTATTCTCTCTATCATTTCCTCTGAGAGTATCGGGTCGGATATATCACACTTAACTGCATTGTGCCCTTCCCCTTCGAGATAAGAAAGGACATTTTTTGCTGCTTTTTTATCATTGTTAAAACTTATGATCACAATTGCTCCTGCCTCTGCAAACTTTTCAGCAATAGCAGCACCTATCCCCCGGGAACCTCCGGTCACTAATACAATTTTTTCTGTAAAATCAATTTTCATAAGAAAATATTATTAGAACAATAATATTTTGTAAAGCATATATCCATACTTTCAAAACCTCCTGTGTTCATAACTAACAAACATCCGGATAATATTTGAGATTAATTTTTTATTATTTTAAACTGATTATTATTACGAGGAGGGAAAATGAAAAAAAGCCTGCCATTTTTTAATTTTGTGTTAGTTGTATTCATCTTTTTTTGCTTTAGCGGAAATGTGGTCGCCGAAAATATAATTAAATTAGGAAGCTCTATTTCATTTACGGGGAAACACAGCAGATCCGGGAAACTTTACATTGATTCCTACAAACTTGCAGTGGATACGATCAATAGCAAGGGAGGGGTGAAAGTAGGAGACAAAACCTATAAATTGAAATTGATCTTTTATGATGACAGAAGTGATTCCTCTGAAAGCTCAAAAATGGTTGAGAAACTTATCGGAAAAGACAAAGTGGATTTCCTCCTGGGGCCCTACAGCAGTGGAATAACTATCCCAGACAGCCTGATTGCAAGAAGGTATAGAATCCCCATGATTGAGGGAGGAGGAGCTTCGGAAAAGATATTTAATAAAAAGAATAAATATATTTTCGGACTACTTCCCGAAGCGGGTGAATATTTCAAATCTACACTTGAATATCTAAAAACCGTAAAACCAACTCCCAAATCAATTGCTATACTTTATGCTGATGATAAATTTGACTTAAGTGTAGGAGAAGGGACAAAAAAAATTGCAGAAAAAATGGGATTCAAAATAGAAATATTCGAAAAGTATTCGGAGGGCCAATCAGATTTCACTTCAGTCCTTACTAAGATTAAAGGTAAGAACCCTGATGTAATTCTCGTAGGAGGTCATACAGAAGAAGCACTTAACATAACCCAGCAATTAAAAGAACTTGATGTAAATCCAAAAATGCTCAGCCTTACTGTAGGACCTTCAGAATCAGATTTCAGAAAAGCTCTGGGAAAAGATTCCGAATTTGTTTTCGGAGTTGCATCATGGTCAACTCAAATGAATTTCAAAGGATATATTTTTAAGGATACTGCAGAATTCATCAATATTTTTAAAAATAAATTCAAATATGATCCGGATTATCATAATGCCGCCGGCATTGCCTGTGTTTCGGTGTTGAAATATGCAATCGAAAAAGCAGGATCATTAGACCGGGAAAAAGTTCGGGAAGCTCTTGTAAATTCAGACCTGCAAACTATCTATGGTACTATCAAATTCAATCCCAACGGACAGATAAATGGTACCAGTATAGTTTTACAGATACTTGATGGGAAGGTGTTCGAAGTATATCCCAACACTTTGAAAAAATCAGTATATCCAATGCCACCCTGGAAAAAGAGGTAACTCCCGGGATTTAATGACGCTCCAGATCCTGATTAACGGAATATTGAAGGGAGGACTCTATGGTTTAATGGCCCTTGGTATGTCATTGATATGGGGAGTCATGAATATAATCAATATTGCTCATGGCGCTTTTATCATGATCGGTGCTTACATAACATTTCTCCTGTTCAATTTCACCGGGATAGACCCGTTTGTAAGTTTAATATTCTCTTCATCAATAATGTTCTTAATAGGATATACTATACAGAGGGGGATCATTAACCTCGTCATCAGAGCTGAAATATTTATTACTTTAATACTTGCATTCGGAATTGAAATATTCATAAACAATGCAGCTCTGATGATATTCTCTGCAGATGTAAGAAAAGTAAAAGTTTCATATGGAGCTTCAAATTTTAATATGTTCGGTGTAACGATCCCCTATGTCAGGCTAATTGCATTTCTTCTGGCTATTGCAATTACAATCATACTCTTTTTTTTCATGACCAGAACTAAATCGGGACGTGCCATAAGAGCTACTTCACAGGATCTGGATGGAGCTGTACTTTCCGGGGTCAGAGTCTCCAGAATTTATGCTATAACATTCGGTATCGGGACAGCACTTGCAGGTGCTGCAGGTACATTATGGGCAATTATCTTCCCTTTATCTCCGACAATGGGAGGAAGCCTCACCTTGAAATCATTTGTTGTTACAATTATTGGCGGCCTCGGAACAATGCTCGGCCCTGTTATAGGGGGGCTGACACTTGGAATAGTAGAATCTTTCGGAACGAATTGGTTCGGAACCACTTTCGAGAGTCTGATAAGCTTCTCGATCCTGGTCATTATCCTGATCTTCAGGCCAAAAGGAATATTAGGCAAAGGTAAAGAATGAAAAAAAATCTTTTATTAATTTCGATTCTCATCCTCTTTTCACTCTCTCCGTTTCTCACATCAAATAATTTTTTAATAAGATTTCTTACAGATATCCTGATCTTTTCGATTCTTGCAAGCTCCTGGAATATAATCGGAGGTTATACAGGATATGCATCATTCGGAAATGTCGTATTTTTTGGTATAGGGGCCTACTCTACTTCAATACTAATGAGTAATACCGGGTTAGGCTTCTTTGTTTCCATGATTCTCGGCGGTATTATTGCTGCTTTATTTGCCCTCCTTATGGGGCTGCCAATCCTCAGGCTTAAAGGGCATTATTTCGCAATTGCCACTCTCGGAGTTGCTGAAGCAATTAAAGCTCTGGTTCAAAACCTTAATATTACTGAAGGGAATTCAGGGATATATCTCCCGCCACCGGAAATGTCAGTTGACGGGATATACACATTTTTCTTCTATGTTACATTGATCGTTCTTGCCCTGCTGCTTTTCCTGACCAGCATCATTTTTAAAAATAAATTCGGTTATAATCTAAAAGCTATAAGGGAAAACGAAGACTCCGCTAATTCAATGGGTATAAATACTACCATTTATAAATCTGCCGCATTCAGTTTAAGCGGATTCTTTAGCGGGCTGGCCGGAGGAATTTATGCATTCCAACAGGGATTTATTAAACCCGAACCGGTTTTCAATGTTCTGATTACTATTAAAATGATCGTGATGTCAGTTTTCGGAGGACTGGGATCATTATTCGGGCCTTTGATCGGTGCATTTACAATAGAAACTATCTCAGAATTTCTCTCATCTTATTTCCTGGTTGCTCATACATTATTTTTAGGAATAGTAATAATATTAATGATCTTGTTCGCCCCGAAGGGAATGCTGGATATTTTTATCAATATAAGGAAAAAAGGATTATCATACTTCAGAAAGAATATCGAGGAGCACAGGGTTTAAGAAAATATGGAAAAAGATCCTGTAATTCTCAGTGCAAAGGGACTTACAAAGAAATTCGGTGGATTAACAGCTGTAAACAATATCAGTTTTGAATTAAAAAGAGGTGAAATACTCGGACTGATAGGCCCAAACGGATCAGGGAAAACAACCCTTGTGAATTTGCTGGCAGGGAATCTCAGATCAGCCGGAGGAGAGATCTACTTTAATGGCATATCTATAAAAGGATTGCCTCCTTACAGGATAGGCAGGATAGGAGTCGCCAGAACATTTCAAATAGTCAAACCTTTCCCCGGAATGACCGTTCTGGAAAATATTGCTGTCGGAGCAATGAATGGAAGATCGGGAAAAAAAAGAACTATTAAGAAAGCATTCAGTATTGCTGAGGAAGTATTGGAATTTACCGGACTTTCCAATGACTCAGGATCTCTTGCGGAAAATTTGAGTGTAGCATCAAGGAAAAAATTGGAGATGGCCAAAACTCTCGCAATGGATCCCGAAGTGATCTTCTTCGATGAAGTAATGGCGGGACTTAATCATAAAGAGATAGACCGATCAACGGAAATAATACAAAAGATCAGAGAAAGGGGGATATCAGTTCTTATGATTGAACATGTTATGAGAGCGATAAGATCAATAACTGACAGAATATTTGTCCTGCATCATGGGAATAAAATAGCTGAAGGTACACCGGAGCAGGTATTAAATGATAGTGAAGTTATTAAGGCATATCTGGGGAAAAGATATGAACAATTGATCAAATAAAAAGATGGCATTCCTTGAAATAGAAAATTTAAATTCCGGATACGGAGATGTAAATGTTCTAAGTGACATATCTCTAAGTATAGAAAAAGGGGAAATAATTGCTCTCGTCGGTTCCAATGGAGCAGGAAAATCCACTTTGTTGAAGACGATCTCCGGCCTGTTAACTCCAACTTCGGGAAAAATAATATTCAATGGAAAGGATATAACAGGAATTTCTCCTGATAAAATTATAAGGGACAAGATCATTCATATTCCTGAGGGGAGAAAACTTTTCTCTGATATGAGTATTGAGGAGAACCTTTTAATGGGAGCCTACTCAAGAAAAGATAAAAGTATAATGAAGGACCTGGACAATACTTATTTACTCTTTCCGATATTAGAAGAGAGGAGAAAACAGAAAGCAGGAAGTCTTTCCGGAGGTGAACAACAGATGCTGGCCCTGGGGAAAGGGCTGATGGGAGATCCGGACCTCCTCCTCATTGATGAGATGTCACTCGGCCTGGCTCCGGTAATTGTTGATGATCTTATAAGTATCATAAAAGACCTGAATGCTTCAGGAAAAACAATATTCATTGTAGAACAGGATGTCCGGCTTGCTCTTGAAAATTCAAACTTTGCCTATATACTTGATACCGGAAGTATAACTCTAAAGGGTAAATCAGAGGAACTTATAAAGAATCCTGATATAAAAAAAGCATATCTCGGAATGTAAAATACTTAATTCAGTGAATTAACCCGGCGATCTATTTCTTTAAAAGCCTGTCCAGATTTTTTTTTGATTTTTCAGCCAATTCTGTATATGGATTTGATCTGATGGATAGGTTATATCCACTGATCGCTTCATTTTTATTATTAAGGATTTCCATAGTTTTACCATAAATATATGCATCGTAAAAAAGCCATAACTTCCCCTGAAAATCCACTTTGGAATGATCTATTGTCACATTAAAACTATCTATAATATCCTTTATTGAAATATCTGTTTCTCCGCTCTTCACTTTGAAATAACAATTTGACATTGTTGCAAGATAAGACAGAGAAAGTGAATAGAGAGAAAGATCCTTAAAATAAAATTGTGCCCTCTTTAGATCGGTTTCTGATAAAAGCATTGCCCTGGCCAGGAATAACCTCAACTCTGCTAGTGTAAAAATTCTGGTATCATCTGTTTTCCTCAGCAGATCAATTGCTTCATTGTAGCTTCCTTTAAAAATACTCAGAACACCATTTAAAAGATTCATGTTCTGTAAATTAGATTTCTGAAAATATAATGAATAGATCTCTTCAGCCTTTAAGAAATTACCCATTTGAATTTCACAAAAACTTCTGAATATCTCTCTCCCGAAACTAAGACCCCAGAAATTTGAGATATGGCCAAAATCATTAAATATTTTTTCCAGAGCCCTTTCCGGATTATCCCTCAGGAATTCGATCTCACAAAGCCTTCGTGCAGAGTCAAGGTTCTTGTCATAAAATCTCATTGATTCTTCTAAAGTTCTTTCACCTTCACTAAGTTTTCCCAAAGCTACTTCAAGATCACCTTTAAAATACAATAAAGCTGACCTTAGATACGGATTTTCAAAAGAAATTTCAAAACATCTTGAAATGATTTGGTAAGCTTTCACTAAATTTTTGTTTGTCCATTTTTCCTGATAATAATCATCAATTAATCTGTAGATCCTGAAAAGATTTTCTCTGGAATTCTTATACCTGAGAATTCCTCTATCACTTTTTATTGTCAGAGAATAATCTTTACCCACTATTATCTCCTCTCCGGTATGATAATTTACTACTTTAATAAAACCCTTTGTCTCCCAGTTTGTTATATCTTCTTTAAAAAATTTAGGCAGAAAACATATAAATTCAGGATAAAATTTATTGTCATGCTTCAGATTCGGGAATCCTGTTTGATTTTTAATATAGCTGTTTTCATAATCAAATTTTACCTCAGCAATAAAATAGATATGAGAGAGGATATTATTCATCCCCTGTATTATGAAGCGGGAATGCTTATTGTCAGCTTCAAAACACTCAGTTTCCGAGATTATCCCCGGGTTGGCAAATGAATAAAAATTCAGGTCTTTTATGAGGACAAATGCAGTTGGAAACATATCCATATAATGGCGAATTTTAAGGATGATCTCCTGTTCTCCATCATTATCAAGATCTGTTCTCTCAACAAAATGGATATAGAATTTTTTTATAAAATCATATCTTCCCAAATTAAAAAAATAGAAAAAACCCAACCTGGTAAGTTCATTTCCATCATTGGTCAACAAGGAAACTTTATTATCAAATTCAAGTGAAGCGATCGAGCTGTCCTGATCGATCTCAGGATCATTTAAGATTGCAATAAATCCATCAGTATCAGTAAGAGAATTTCTATTCCCTATATCATACTTTATCAGTATCTTCTCATCCATCTTAAAAACCTCACTTATTTTATGAGGTTTAAAATCTTTTTCCCACAACTTAATTCCCAGTGGATTAAAAGCTTCAAGTTTAGAACCATGATGTCTTATAGATTTTAATACATTGGAATTAATTAAAAAATAATAACCCGAAAATGTTAAAGATAGTATCAAGATGAACATTGATATGGTTCTTACAGGATGTTTTTTTATGGTGTGAATGATTTTCCCGAATAGAGAATATCTCCCCTTTTCAAAATATAATATCATTTCATCTATCGAGTTGAACCTGTCCTCGGTTCTTCTCTCAATCGCTTTGAAAATACCAAATTCCACATATTTTGGAATACTAACAACATTACGGTCGATCTTATCAGGTTTTTCCAGAACTCTTTTAAAGATCAGTTCAAGAGTATTTGATGAATCATCAAAAGGGAGTTTCCCGGATAAAACTCTATATAAAATCAATCCCAATTGATAAATATCCGATCTCATACCTAAATCAGACATATTTGCCTGTTCCGGTGACATATAGTGAGGAGAGCCTATAATCTCTCCGATTGAAGAGGTCTTTTCCACATCACTAATCTCTTTAGATAATCCGAAATCCAATAACTTGATTTCATCAGATCCAGTCAGGAAAATATTTGACGG
The DNA here is from genome assembly GCA_029938635.1 of Candidatus Aminicenantota bacterium. Lineage (GTDB taxonomy): Bacteria > Acidobacteriota > Aminicenantia > UBA2199 > UBA2199 > UBA647. The sequence goes on along the minus strand of JAOZUQ010000009.1, from coordinate 4,385 downwards.
TTTTAGATCCCGATGAATTATTCCGTGATCATGAAGAGTTTTTACAGCTTTCATCACATTCATAAACAGTGGCTTAAACTTTTCCCAGTCAATCTTCTCTCCCTCTCCCAGTTTATCCCTGAGGCTTCTGCCTTCTACATATTCCATTACCAGAAAATGAACTTCCTCAAATTTTTCCAGTGAGAAAATTTTCACAATTCTTTTGTCAGTAATTTTCTGTGAAATATTTATCTCTCTTTTTACTCTGTGAAATTTTTTTTCACTATTGATAAAGTCAGGATTCAGGAATTTGATTGCAACATCTTTGTCTAATATCGAATCATTTGCTTTATAAACAACACCAAAACCACCTGAGCCAAGTTCCTCCATTAATTTATAGCGTGAATTGATTTTTTTATTTTCGAATGTTTTAATCCGATTCAGAAACGAATCTCTCAGTGACGAATTGACGAGTGTATTCCTTGAATCATTTTTCACATTCATAGAATTTATATATTTTCAGACTTCAAAATTTTTATCTTTGACTTTGATCGAACTCCCAGATCAGAAAAAGGATTTGATCTGAACGAAATTTTATAGCCTCTTACTGCTTTAGTTTTATTCCCTGTTATCTCCATGATCTTCCCATATATAAATGAATCATAAAATAACCACAACCTGGTATTCATATCTCCACTGCTTTCCTGAAGGAGTTTTGCTAAAGTTTCATCAGCATATTTTTCTGCATTCAAGTGATCTCCATTCAAAGCCATAAAGTATGCTCTTGACATGGCTGCAAGATGCCCGTCAGGCAATGAATTTACTGCAATATCAGAAAAATAAAAATCAGCAAGTTTCATATCTTTATGATCTATAAGATCTGATTTTTTATTAAAAAAATAGTTCAACAATACAGTTTTTGAATATAATAACCGTGCTTCAGAAAGAGTAAAGGGAGTTGTACGCCTTCCAATAAGACGGGATGATTCAATAAATGCATTTTCATAATCACCATTAAAAATGGAGCTCATGCCCTCAATATAACCTGTAGCTTTTTTATAGTCTCCTGACAGATCCGAGGCCGCTCTGAAGTTACCGGTGTGAAGATTAACATATATTTGAAACAATTTGATACCAAAGTTCCCTAAACCGTAGAATCCGGAAAATCCTGTAGAATTCTTCTCTATCTCATTTTCAAGTTCACTTATATTTTCTGACAAAAAATATAATTCAGCCATTTTTTGATTAATATCAAAATTTTCCGGAAGAAATTTATGAGAAATATTAAAATACTTCTCTGCTTCCGAATAATATCCGGCACTTAAGAAAAGATCTCCGGCATAATAATTTATCAGAGATTTATAGACTGGGTTGGAAATATTCAATTTTAGTGCAGACTCTATCTCGGAACCGGGATCAAAGGCACTTCTTCTTTCCATTTTCTTTCTGTAGGCAGCATTTAAATAATAAAACATATCACTCACTTCACGGATATTATCCCTATACGTGGTCTTCCCGTTTTTATCAGAGATAGTTAACTCCCATTCTCTATTTAATGTAAAGACCTTGTCATCTATTTGTGATATAAAAGAGATCTCTCCGGAAGTATCCCAATTATTATTCTGGATCCTGGTTTTATAAGGGATAAACATAATTGGAAACATGAAGCTTGTTTTGTTGATACTTTTATTAAGCATAGGTGGTAAGCGGATGTCACTGAAGGTTGAGTATTCAAGATCACAAATGAACCTGAAATGACAGAAAGGGTTGTTTCTCCCTATCAACAATACGTTTGATCTGTTCTTTTCTGTTTTATAGAAGTAGGTTTTTTCAATATGGCCCGAATTATATATAGAATGAAAATCTTTGTTATCCAGAATACAGAAACCGGAGGGATACATACTCATGTTCTGATAGAAATAAAAATGTATCTCATCTCTGCCGTCAGTGTTAATATCATCGGATGCTATTTCTATAAAGTCCATCCATCCTGAGAATAAAGTTCTTATATTTAAATCATTGACCATATGGAAATTTTTTGAATATACAGATTTCCCTTCTTTGTCCAACAATATCACTTTACTTGAAAATTTATCAGAATTAATTGATAGTTTAGTTATATCTTTGTAAAGATCTCTTTTTGAAAGAAAAACCGCTGAAACATTCATATCTTTATTAACATAACTTTCCTTCGATCCTCTCATCCGCAAACGTTTAAAATTACTATCAATTTTAACCGGAAGCGCATTTATAACATTCATCTCAGAAAAATTTTCCCTGAATAATTCAAAGCCGAAGCTGTTATAAGCCTTTAGATCATTCCCATGAAAATCAAGCTCTGAAACAACACCGGAATTTTCCAAATAAAGAAAGCCGGACAACAAAATAAGTACAATAATGATCAGAGATGAAATAAGTGCCATTTTTTTTCTTAGAAAAATATTTGAAATATATTTTAAAAGAACAAAATTTTCAGCATTGAAATAATCTATCATTTCTTTAACAGATGTGAATCTGAATTTTTTTTCGGTCTCAATAGATTTATAAATTCCAAATTTTACAAATCGGGATACAGGAGAATTAAACCTATACACTTTCCTTGGATCAGAATTGATCCTCTCCATTAATTGTTCGATCGTTGAACTGTCACTCTTTTCATTTGTTTCCTGAGTAATAATATAATAAAGGATCAACCCCAATTGATAAATATCCGAAGTATGATCGAGTTTTACACCTTTAATCTGTTCAGGGGACATATATTTTGGTGAGCCGATCATCTCACCTAATGAAGAGGTCTTTTCTGTATCACTGAGCTCTTTTGATAACCCGAAATCAATTATCTTTATATTACCATCAGATGTAATAATTATATTTGAGGGTTTGATATCCCTATGGATAATATTTTTATCATGAAGTGACTTTATCCCATTTAATATCTCAATAAACAGAGGCTTAAATTCTGCCCATTTCAAAAATTTCTTTTTATTAATAAACGTTTTCAGGTTAACACCTTTAATAAATTCCATGATCAGGAAAGGTGTATCATTCATATACTCAATACCAAATATTTTCACAACTCTTTCATCGGATATTTTTTGTGAAGTATTGATCTCTCTCTGGACCCTGATAAATTTTTTTTTATTATCCCTGATCTCCGGATCAAGAAATTTCAAAGCCACATCTTTATTTAATAAAAGGTCAGTTGCACGAAACACGGTTCCAAACCCTCCGGAGCCTATATTTTCAATTATCCTGTATCTGGAATTAATGATTTGTCCCTGCTCTAGTTCAAGGCCGGAATTTTTTCCGTCAGAATTTGATAAACCAATCTTCTGTGTTTTCCTGAGTTCTTCTGTCATTTATGGTTTGATCTTTTTAATACCAAGGCGAATCATTTTTTTATGAAGACCTCTGTAGGTCATCCCCAATTCTTTCGCAGCATGAGTTTTGTTCCAGTTGTTTTCACCTAAAACTCTTATTATTGTTGCTGTTTCGCTCTCGTTGTTGATCTCACTTTCACTTTTAGACTTTTCATGTTTTTGTTCAAAAAATTCTTTAATATCGCTCGATAAGATATCATATTTAATAAATTCATCACTATCTGTAAGATTAATTATCCTGTTTACCTCATTTTTCAATTGCCTTATGTTGCCTGGCCAGCTATATCCCAACATTGCCTTTTGTGCCTTAATTGAATATCCCTTGAAATCTTTTCCTGATCTTCTGGAAAATTCACCGGAAAAATAATTTATAAGGATAGATACATCTTCCTCTCTTTCTCTTAACGGGGGTATATTAACAATGTGATGGACAAGCCTGTAATAAAGATCCTCTCTGAACTCTCCGTTTTCGATCAGTTTATTCATATCCTTATTTGTTAACGATATTATCCTTAGATCTACTTTTACAAGTTCGGTTCCTCCTATTCTATAGAACTCTTTTTCCTGTAGTGCCCGTAAGATACGCGCCTGAAGGGTAAGTGGCATATCTCCGATCTCATCAAGTACCAATGTCCCGCCGGAGGCTAATTCAAGTTTGCCTTTTTTTCTTGCATATGCATCGGTAAAAGCACCCTTCTCATACCCGAAAAGTTCTGCTTCCAGAAGATTCTCCGGAATTGCAGCACAATTAATTGCCACATATTTTCCATTTTTTCTGGATGATCTTTCATGGATCATCCTTGCAAACAATTCTTTCCCGGTGCCGCTCTCGCCATAAATCAGTATAAATAACTCACTTTTAGAGATCTTTTCAGTTTGCTTTATCAGATTCTTAATTATCTTACTGCCTCCGATAATACCACCATTTCGGATTATCACTTCTTCTTTTCCGGGAACTCTTTCATTTCCTTCTATCATCTTTGAGATGAGTTCTATCTCTTTTGTAAGAGTTCTCAAAAACTCAAG
>JAOZUQ010000045.1 GCA_029938635.1 Candidatus Aminicenantota bacterium | reverse complement strand
TAAATTTTTTCATAAAGGGGTGGACATCGCTGCAAAAGAAAAATCAAAGGTCATTGCTCCTGCAAATGGAATTGTAACTTTTGCAGATCTAAAGGGAAAACACGGGAACCTGATAATTATTGATCACCAAAACAACTATATTTCAAAATACGCACATCTTTATTCAATGAAAGTAAAAGCAGGTGATAAAGTAAAGAAAGGAGATGTTATCGGACTTGTAGGCAGCACCGGTCAAAGTAATGGCTCTCATCTCCATTGGGAAGTGCATTTTAAAGGCAAACCGATTAATCCGTTGGATCTTTTGAAAGAATAACCCGGAGCAACTCCAGATAAAAAAAAGGGGGATCTGCCTGTGAATCAGCCGGATCCCCCGGATCTTATGCTTTCACTTATTATTCTTTGAATAGGCGTTAATATCAAAAAACCCGTGTCCTGATAAATTAAAAAGGATCACTTTCTCTTTGTTCTCCACCCTTGCCTTCCCGGCCTCCTCTATCACCTTTGCTATTGCATGAGCCGATTCAGGAGCAGGCAGGATCCCTTCGGTTCTGAGAAACACATTTGCAGCATTGAATACATCAGGTTCAGCAAACGATACAGAATCCACATACCCTTTTTTCTGCATATGGCTTACCAATGGCGCCATTCCATGATACCTCAATCCTCCTGCATGGATCGGAGGTGGAACAAAATCTTTGCCGAGAGTGTACATGTATAATAAGGGGGTCATACCTGAACTGTCACCAAAATCATATCGCAACTCTCCTTTTGTCATTGTCGGGCAAACTTCAGGCTCGACTGCATAGAACTTTATGTCTCTGTTCTCTTTCAGATTCTTTCCTATGAACGGGAATGACAATCCGGCAAAATTCGAGCCGCCTCCCACACATCCGATAATAATATCAGGTTCAAGGCCGAACTCTTTCATCTGCTTCTCCGCCTCCTGTCCGATAACGGTCTGATGAAGCAGAACACTATCAAGGACAGAACCAAGTGAGTATTTGGTCCCTTCATCTTTTATTGCCAGCTCAATTGCTTCGGAAATTGCGATCCCGAGGCTTCCGGGGTGGTTTGGATCTTCTGCAAAGAATTTCGCCCCTGCATCGGTCCTGTTCCCCGGACTTTCAAAAACTTCGGCTCCGAACATTTCCATCATTATTCTTCTGCCCGGTTTCTGCCTGTAACTGATCCTCACCATGAAAACCGAGAGGTCTATTCCATAACTTGAACATGCCATTGAGAGAGCAGACCCCCATTGGCCGGCCCCGGTTTCCGTTGACATCCTTTTCACACCCTCTTCTGCAGCAAGATAGGCCTGCACAATAGCCGTATTACTTTTATGACTCCCTGTCGGGCCGGCACCCTCATATTTAAAGAAAATGTGTGCGGGTGTATCAAGATATTTCTTTAATCCGTCCGCATAGATAAGCGGCGTAGGCCTGTACATGCTGAGTACATCAAGAACCTTCTGGGGGATCGGGACTTTCTCCTCCAGCGTTGTTTCATGTTTTATGAATCCCTCCGGAAATAATGGAAGAAGGTCATCCTTGTTGATCGGCCTCTTCTCTCCCGGATGGAGCGGCGGCTCCGGTAATTTCGGAAGGTCTGCCTTTATATTGTAAAAATGGTCTGTAGAATTCTTTGAATTCCTGGTTGCAAATTTTTGCATTTTTCCTCCTAAGTGGTTGATTAATTGATTGAAAAAAAATTATAGAGGGATAGACTTTTACAGGGCGGGGAGGTCCGCCCACCAGGAACCGGAAAAAACAACGATGTAAAAATCTATAAAATTCATTAACAAAATATTAATTGGAATCTTCACATATGTCAATATGTTAAATGCAAAATTAATTAAAAAATGTAATTTTAAACCGGGCCTCCTTTTTTATTTATCAATTAAATGAATGATATTTGCTTTGTGATTTATTTCAGGCGTAGTCGTGTATTGCTTTTGCGGGGCCAAATCCGGAGTCTCGTCAATATCGAACGGAGGATTTTCGCCCAGCGAAAAATGAGCACATTTTTGTGGTAGCAAAAGTAATCACTGCGAAAGCCTGTGCCTAGGGACAAATGAATGATATTTATTTTTTGAGTAGCTCAGCTGGGAATTCGGCAATGAAGTCCAGGTTCCCCTGCTCGAATCCGCCCGGTTTATCTTTATTCTTATAGCCAACATGATAAGAATAGGTGTTTCTGATCTCTTCCATCGATGCCCCGTTTATCACTTTCTGAAGGGCTCCAATAACCATTCCGGTCCTGTGCATTCCTCCGCCGCAATGGATGAGTATATTTCCCTTCGGAAGTTTTCCTCCTGGCATTAGTATTTGTTCATTAATAAGCCTTGCAAAATTGTTCGTCGCTTTATCTCTTTTTTCATTCTTTTCAGGGTTTGATCTTAAAGTAGCTCTCCAATGGCCATAACCAAGTTCAGCAGTCCTCACATAAGATGCACCCAATAATGCTGCTGTCTCCCTCTCCGCTTTGATAAGATCATCAAGTTCCATTTCACCGTCATAAAGATTGATAACATGTTTTACATTTGCACACTCCAGGATCGACCTGTAACAGGAACCCTCCCTTTCCGGTGAAGGTGTGAATGCGGTCCTGAAGATCACAAGCGGATGTTTTTCACCATTCGCATCTGTCCAGAAACGCCCTTTCAGGACCAATGCTCCGAAGTTATTATTATCCCCTTCTATAAGCACACCTCTGACCATAGCCCACATAATGTGGTCTTCCAGCTGATCCATCAGGTGTTTCTTTTGAGCGGCTTCGAGATCTTTAAAGAAAGGTTTCAATTTATTCTTTAATTTTACTGCTGATTCATCCGCACTCGGTTTCAATAACGACCCGTACCTGTTCTGCGAATTGCAGGTGATACAATCAGGATTTATTCCGGAAGCTTTAATTGCAGACCGGAATCCGGGAGGTACACTCCCATCCTGTTTTACAAATGTTGATTCGGGGGGGAATATATTAAGATCTTTACTTTTATTGTATTGAGTGCAGGAAGTAAAAAACATACCTCCGATCAACAGCACTAATATTGTTCTTTTCATAATTCTCACTGGATAATCCTCCTGTCCGGTCTGATAACCTGGAAACTAATAAAATACTATCAAAAAAGAAAAAAAAGTGAAAGGGGACACTTCGACAAGCTCAGTGACCAACTAAGTGATAGAGTATTTGGTGAGAGGTAAGAGGTTTTATAGATATATTTAAATAACCTATTACCACTTACCCCTGACCAGAAGAATTTTGACTACAGCAGAATTGCTCTCAATTCTGCTGGACTTCCGGCCTCGTTCGATATTGATCAGATCAATATGTCTTTTTCGTATCCGATCTTGATCAGGTTGATTTTTTTCGGATCTGCATTACCAATGTGGTGTCTGGTATCAGCATAGACAATATGCTTTGCATGGGGATTCAATGGCCGGTTTTCTCCGAAAAATGTATTTCTTTGCGATAAAATGATATTTAATCCCATATAATCGATTGCGACTGGATCAAATCCGACCAGCATTCCATAATATTTCCAGACATACTTCGGATTGAAACCATGAGGCCCTACATTATGAAATTGAGGTGTGAACATCACAAGGACATTCAATCTTGTTTTATCTTTGACAAGAGGAAGATTCCACAATTTCCCGAGATCCGCACACGAGTCGTCATGGATCGAGGAAGGGTTTGGAATGAACATTATATAGTTTTTGATCAGACTCCCGACACCCGACCAGTGATGTGTCCTCATCGGTCGGGCATTGATCAAAGCAGTAGCTTTTTTAAATACCGGATCCCGCAATACTCCCCGATCAGAAATGCTTATGTTCTCTTCACTGACTCCTGCTCCCATCACCCTTTTTTTAAGAGCCTCTTCTACTTCACTTGTCGTATTGATATATTTCCAGACATTTGTTTTGATCCCGACTATATCTTCCGGCCTTATGATTGTTTTCCAACCTTTCACCGGATCATTTTCTCCAGTAAGAGCTACAACTGCTTTATCCAGCATATCCTGAACCACGGCGGAGCGCGGTGCTCCTTTATCATCAAGAACATTTTTATCCCTTATAAGAACTACAGTTGATTTGACAGGTTTTCCGGTTTCGGAGAATAATGATCCGGGTACTCCTGTTAAAAGAGTAGTACCAATTACAGCAAGAGATGTATCATATATGAACTTTCGCCGTGTGACAGATCTTATTTTTTTTTCACTCATCTTACCTCCGATTTAAAAAATTTTACTTTATTATTCATATTTAACTTTTTTTAATAAGGTTGCTGCATAATCTCTGTCCGGTGCATTCAAAATTATAGTGAGCATTTTCCCGTTTTGTTCTATTCCCGCCCAATTGCCATCCGATAAACGGGAAAATCCATTTTCAGAATCAGTCAAATAATTTTTCAGGAAACTCTTAACGGCTATTTCAGCTTTCTTTGTATCAAAATAATTTATCAGTAAAAATATTGTTGAAGTTTTATTTTCTTTTTCAGGGTAATATTTTGCCAATACTGCTTCTGTATCTTTCCCCAGATTCAAAATATTTTCTCCTGAAATATAAAAATGACTGTTAAGCCATATGTGGTGGTGAAAATACCGTATACTGAACGGGGAAAGGTTTTCAGCGGGAAGAAGTGATAAAATAGACGGTTTTGTATTGTCTCCCGGGATCAAATTCGAAATCATTTTCGAAATAATCTTAACTATCTCTTTTCTCCCTTCAGTTTCAGGATACACCAGGATCGATATATAAAACTTACCTTTCCAGAAGGTCAGTAATCCTCCTCCGTATTCCGACTCTATTTCATCGCTGATGAATTTGTCCTCATTTTCCCTGCTGTGAGAAAAAACACCATAAGCATTCGCCGGATTCCCCATATCAAAAATATCGACCGTGATCTCTGTGGATTCATCCTTGTTATATGTTAATGTGATGAGGTTCCGGAAATCATAAGAAATAAATAATTCTGCATTTCCGTTTATGTATTCAAAAAGATTGTCTGGGGAATAATATCCCTCAGTCAAACTTTTTTTCCATCCTGAAATACTTTTTGGAAGGGACCCGGTAATCGTTTTTAGTGATCTAAGATCATTCTCTGCCATGATATTGAACCATAATAAGATCATTAAAGAGCAGGATAAAATTTTTGTTACCCTTTTCACACACTAATTATATTGAAGTGACAAATTAATTTCAATTTTAATATTATTTGGACAGATATGGTCCTCTGAGTCCCGCAGAAAGTTATCAATTTCTTATAATTCAAGAATTACTACCAAAAGGGGACAGATACCTTTGTTTTTGACTTTCATTATTTTTTACATAACTTGTTTTTGAGCACTTGGTTTCCCTCACTTTAGTCTTTCCCAGAGGGAGAGAAAATTTTCTACTTTTCCCCTCTACCTATGGGAGAGGGGCAGGGGTGAGGGTATTGAGAAAAGCTGGTTTCAAAGACTATTTGAACAGGTGTGCTTATTGAAGTATAATTGGATTCAATTTTACGGAGCTGTTAAATGAACTACAATTTTGATGATATTGAAAAGAAATGGCAGAAGATCTGGGAAGAGAAGCAGACGTTCAAAGCTGTCGCAGATATAGAAAAGGAAAAATTCTATTGTCTTGAAATGTTCCCCTATCCCTCGGGGAAAATACATATGGGGCATGTCAGGAACTATTCCATCGGTGATGTAATTACAAGATTTAAAAAAATGAAGGGTCTCAATGTCCTCCACCCGATGGGTTGGGACGCACTCGGCCTTCCGGCTGAGAATGCCGCAATAAAGAATAAGACACATCCGGAAGAGTGGACCATCTCCAATATTGCACATATGAAAGTGCAATTGAAAAGGATGGGATTCTGGTATGACTGGGAAAGAGAGCTTGCCACATGTATGCCAGACTATTATAAATGGAACCAGTATATTTTTATAGAAATGTTCAAAAAAGGGTTAGTCTATAAGAAAAGATCGGAAGTTAACTGGTGTCCTGATTGTCTTACTGTTCTTGCAAATGAGCAGGTCATAAACGGACAATGCTGGAGATGTGATTCCAATGTGGATCTCAAAAAACTTGAACAATGGTTCCTGAAGATCAGAGATTATGCAGACGAATTATTATCTTCTCATAAGGAACTTGAAAACTGGCCTTCAAAGGTCCTCTCAATGCAGAAGAACTGGATAGGGAAGAGCCATGGTGCTGCAGTAAAGTTCAAAGTGGATGGAACTGAACATGAGATAGATATCTTTACAACCAGGCTTGACACCATCTTCGGATCTACCTTTTTCGCAATGTCAGTAAAACACCCGCTGGTTAAAGATCTGATAAAAGATAGTCCTGAAAAAGAAAAACTGGAGAATTTCATAGCTGAAATATCAAAAGAGAACAGAGAGACAAGAGAACAGACCGAGAAGAAGGGGATGTTCACCGGAAAATATGCAGTGAACCCTTTCAGTGGTGAAAAAATGCCGATCTGGCTTGCAAACTTTGTATTGATCGAATACGGCAGCGGAGCCATTATGTCGGTCCCGGCTCATGATGAAAGAGATTTCGAGTTCGCAAAAAAATATGATATCCCAATAAGAAGAGTTATCGTAAAAGATAAGGATAAAGAGTATTCTGAAAAAGTTGAAGAAGTTTATCACGAAAAAGGTTTTGTAATAAATTCAGGGGAATACTCAGGGCTCAGTTCTGAAGAAGCAATTGATCAGATGGATACTTTCCTCAAAAAGAAAGGGCTCGGACAAATTGAGACACAATACAGGCTCAGGGACTGGGGTATCTCCCGTCAGAGATATTGGGGCACACCGATCCCGATGATATATTGCAAAAAGTGCGGTATTGTTCCCGAGAAGGAAGAGAACCTCCCTGTGGAGCTCCCGAAAAATATCGACTTTACACCGGGTGGAGGATCACCTCTTGAGAAAAGTGAAGAGTTCAGGAACACAACATGCCCGAAGTGTAACGGAAAAGCGGTAAGAGAAACAGATACCATGGATACATTTTTCGATTCATCATGGTATTTCTTCAGATTTGCAGCACCGTCTGACAAACTCCCCTTTGACAGGGAAGAGATAAACAGCTGGATGCCTGTGGATCTGTACATCGGCGGAATTGAACATGCGATACTCCATCTGATCTATGCCCGTTTCTTCACAAAAGTATTCAGGGATCTCGGATGGTCAAATATTTCCGAACCATTTCCAAGACTTCTTACTCAGGGGATGGTAACTCTGGGTGGAAGTGCAATGTCCAAATCAAAAGGTAATGTCGTTGATCCCGACGGACTTATAAAAAAATACGGAGCCGATACCGTGCGGCTTTTCATACTATTCGCTGCTCCTCCGGAAAAAGGCCTGGAATGGAATGATAAAGGTGTGGAAGGAGCAAACAGATTTCTGCTGAGGATCTGGAACCTGTTCAACTCAAATATGGAGATCATAAAAAACGGCGGCAAAGGTGATCTGAAAAAAGGGGAAACCAGAGATATCCTGATAAAACTTAATCAGACAATAAAAAAGGTAACTGAAGACATAGACCATAGATACCACCTGAATACTGCGATCGCTGCATTAATGGAATTTTTCAATCTGGTAAGCAGCTCTATCGAAAATATAATAAGTGAAGATCCGGGATTACTTTCCCATATCTTTGATGTTTTCCTGAGGCTTTTATCTCCGTTCGCACCGCACTTCGCCAATGAACTATGGTTTTTGTCCGGCAAAGAGAGTATACTTGAAGAAGAGAAATGGCCCGAATGGGATGAATCACTTCTGACAACACAAAGTATAAATATTATGGTCCAGATAAACGGAAAGATAAGAGACAAACTTATTGCACCTATGGATGAATCAGAGGAGAATCTCAAAACCGCAGCAATGGCTTCTGAAAAAGTTATACAATACCTGGAAGGTAAAGAAATAGTAAAAGTTATTTTTATTAAGAATCGTATGATCAGTTTTGTAATAAGATGAAAAGGATAATAACCTATACATTAATACTGTTATTTGTATCAGTATTTGCAGGATGCGGATATAAAGTGTCCGGATCGGGAAAATACCTTCCGGATGATCTGAAAACAATCGCAATTCCGGATTTTGATAACAAGACAACAAAAGCCGAAGCAGAGCAATTTGTAACTTTTGCGATCAGGGATGAGTTCATAAAACGGAGCTCCATGAAACTCGTTGACCGGACAAATGAAGCAGATGCTCTTCTCGAAGGTGAGATCACAAAATTCATCGTTAAACCCTTATCTTATTCATATCTCGGGTCAACAAACCAGTATACCGTTAGCATAAAATTGAATGTCACCTTCATTAACTTAAAGAATAACTCAATAATTTATCAGAACAAGAATATGAGTTTCTCGGAGGATTATGAAATCGAGAGTGGAGATTTTTTTTCACAGGAGACAGAGGCCCTTGAGAAGATCTCCGAAAAATTTGCAAAGGGGATCGTTTCTGCATTATTAGAGAATTACTGATGCCGAGCCGTTCTTTTTTTGATTTTTACAATTCCCTTGATAACAAAGATACCGTAAGGCCTGTAAACTTCTTCTATGGATTCAATGAATTCATGGGTGAAGTACTTATCAAAAAGATCTCATCCGGTTTCCTGGAAGAGAAAAGTGACTTTAATTTCAGGCGTTTCTACTTTGATTCGGATGATGCTCATTCCTGGCCGCAAATAATTGAAGAGGCAAAAAGTTCAAGTTTTTTTCTGCAATCCAGGAAACTTCTAATTGCAATTATCCGTGATCAGAAAAAGATCATTCCATCAAAGAGTGATATTGAGCTTATCTCCGATTATATAAAAGATCCGAACCCGAATACTATACTTGTTATTTATCTTTCCCTTAATCTGACCATGGATGACTTCAAAAATCTGAAAAGAAGCAAAGTTTCAAAGTTTATAAATATACTCGGAAAAGGTGACACGAATATCATAGATCTTGACAGCATAACCGACAGACAGGCAAGAGAATACATTAAGTCCTATCTGAAGGGAAACGGGATATCAATAACTGCAAGTGCTGTTGAAAAGCTCCTTGAAATAAAAGGTGATGATTTTATCTCTATTTTACACCAGCTCGATAAAATGGTTATTGCCGATCTTGAAGAGAATAGTATCGATGCAGAGGACATTGACGAAATTATAACCGGGATGGAAGCGCACAGCATCTGGGATCTTACTGAAGCAATAGAGAAAGAAAATGCCAATCAATATCTGAAGATCCTCCAATACCTTTTTACAAACGGGATAAAGCCAACATTAATCATCGGGACACTTATAGCCCACTACAATAAGATATTCACTGCAAAATTTCTTCTTGAAAGGAATTTTAATATCAGTGATGTAGGGAAAGTGCTGAACCAGCCCACTTTTTTTCTGAAAAGATTTATCGACCTTGTTAACAGTTTCACCTCAAAAAGGCTGAAACATATATTGAAGGTAGTGTACAAGCTTGATTTTGAGTCGAAAACAATCGGAGAGAATTCAGCTAAAGTGTTATTGGAAAATTTTATCTTTCAGATAAAAGGGGAATGATCCCCGCGGATGTTCCCGGCTCTTTCTCAGATCAGAGGTTCTGAAGATAATCATGCATTGATTCAGCTGCAATTTTGCCATCACCCATTGCAAGGATAACCGTAGCTCCACCCCTGACAATATCACCTCCGGCAAAAATATCCGGCCTCGATACCGACTGCATACCATCATTAACAACTATGGTTCCCCAGGCTGTCATTTCAAGTTCAGGTAATACCTGCTGGATAAGGGGATTCGGAGCTGTTCCGATTCCAACTACAACAACATCAACATCCATCAGATATTCAGAGCCCTCTATTGGCCTGGGCCTTCTCCTGCCCGACTCATCCGGTTCTCCAAGTTCCATTTTCTGAACTTTTATCTGTTTCACCTTCCCCTTCTCATCTCCTATGTATTCGATAGGATTATTAAGGTTAAGGAATTCAATACCTTCTTCTTTTGCATGGTGGATCTCTTCGTCCCTTGCAGGCATTTCAGCTTCCGATCTACGATAAATGATCATTGCCCTGTCTGCACCCAGCCTTTTGGCCGTTCTGACCGAGTCCATTGCCGTATTTCCGCCGCCTATAACTGCAACACTATTTCCCTTTATAATAGGTGTATCATATTCAGGAAACTTGAATGCCTTCATAAGATTAACCCTTGTCAGGTATTCATTTGAGGAAAATATGTTGATAAGGTTCTCACCCGGTATGTTCATGAACTTGGGAAGTCCTGCACCACTTCCAATAAAGAATGCTTTAAAACCTTCTTCTTTAAGATCATCAAAAGAGGCCGTCCTTCCAACGATGAAATTGTTTTCAAACTTAACTCCCATCTTCTTCAGGTTTTCTATCTCCACTCTCATTATTTCCTTCGGAAGCCTGAATTCGGGAATACCGTAAACAAGAACTCCGCCATACTCATGCAATGCTTCAAATATAGTAACATCATAGCCATATTTTGCCAGTTCACCGGCAGTTGTTAATCCTGCAGGCCCTGATCCGACTATCGCAACTTTTATATTATTTGGTTCACCAACTTCCGGAATAGATATTTTACCACTCAATCTCTCTGCATCTGCTGTGAATCTCTCAAGATTTCCAATAGCAACGGGAGGTTGTCCAAATTTATTATAGATACATTTTATTTCACACTGGGTTTCCTGAGGGCACACCCTTCCGCATATGGCCGGGAGAGCATTTGTACTTTTAAGGACGATCGCAGCATTCTTCATGTCCCCTTTCTCGATCTCTTTTATGAAGCCGGGGATATTAATATTTACCGGACATCCGGAGATGCATGTAGGTGTAGGACAGTCGAGACATCTTTTTGCTTCGAGTGCTGCCTCTTCGGCAGAGATACCATTATTAACCTCGAAAAAATTGGTGTTCCTTTTTTCCGGAGCATTCTCCGACATCTTTACCCTTACACCTTTCACCCTCTCTTTAGCACCAAGTAAGTTACGGAGGCCTTGTCTCCATTCCGCAGATCTGTCCTTTTTCAGTTCTTTATAATTTACACTCATTCTGCTCCTCCGTCAGATCCCTTGAGAACATTTTCATATGCAATTTTTTCCTGCTCAACATAAGCACCCAGCCTCTGCAGCATCTCGTCAAAATCAACTTCATGAGCATTGAACTCAGGCCCGTCAACACAGACAAATTTTGTAGATCCTCCGACAGTGACCCTGCATGCTCCGCACATCCCTGTTCCGTCAACCATTATTGTATTAAGGCTTGCAAGTGTATGAATATTATATTTTTTAGTAAGAAGAGCCACAAATTTCATCATTACAGCCGGCCCGATAGTTACCACTTCGTCCACATTTTCTCTTTTTATCACATGTTCCACGCCTGACGTGACCAACCCTTTGGTCCCGGCGCTGCCATCATCAGTATAGATCAGGACCTCATCAGCAAACTCTCTCATCTCTTTTTCAAGTATGATCAGATCTTTGTTTCTTGCTGCAAGTATGACGATCAGCTTGTTTCCGGCCTCTTTAAAAGCCTTTGCTATCGGATAGAGAGGAGCTATTCCGACACCGCCACCGGCAGCAATTATAGTACCCAGTTTTTTGACATGAGTGGGAAGTCCGAGAGGCCCTACAATATCGGTAACCTCATCACCCTCTTTAGTATTGAAGAACTTGTGTGAAGTCAATCCGACTCTCTGAATTACAAGTGTTATGGTCCCCTTCTCCGAATCTGAATCTGCGATCGTCAGAGGGATCCTCTCACCTTTCTCACCGAGTTTTACTATAACGAATTGACCTGCCTTTCTGCTTTTTGATATCCGTTCTGCCGAAATGACCAGTTTGACCACATCTTTTGATAATACTTCACGTTGAACAATTTTGTGCATGGATGCTCCTCCGTAAAAAGGAATACAATATCAAAATTTTCCTTAGATTTCAATTGATTTTTGACAAATCCTGTCAAGTTGTTAATTTTTTTTACAATTGTAGTGATAATTTTTTTTACACATAAAAAAATTCCGCAGGATTACCTTAAGATAATCAGGTATACATAAATTTTATTTTCAAATATAATCAAAAAATATCCCGGAGGTAATTATGATCTTTTCAAACAAAAGGGTAGCGCTTGTTGTTTTCTATTTAATAATTACATTTCTTTTCCTCTCTTCATGCACTTCTGTGCCAATAACCGGAAGGAAGAGGATTGCCCTTCTACCATCTTCCAATCTTGCTACTATGGCTTTGCAAAGCTATCAGACACTCCTTAAAAAGTCCAGGTTGTCAACGGACAGCAAGCAGGTTGCCGTTGTTAAAAAAGTCGGTAACCGGATAGCTAAGGCTGCTGAAGCATTCATGAAGGAAGAAGGCCTCCAGAGCCAATTAAAGAATTTCAAATGGGAATTCAATCTTATTGATGATAGTAAAACAATAAATGCATTCTGTATGCCGGGAGGAAAAGTTGCAGTATACACCGGAATACTACCGATCGCGAAGGATGAGACAGGGCTTGCTGTTATTATGGGTCACGAAGTTGCACATGCAATCGCAAAGCACGGGAACGAGAGGATGAGCCAGATGCTTCTTGTTCAACTCGGTGGTGTCGGCCTTGATGTAGCACTAAGGAATAAACCGGATGAGACAAGAAATTTGTTCCGTCTTGCATACGGTGTCGGAGCTCAGATCGGCCTCCTGTTACCTTTCAGCAGAACACATGAAAGTGAGGCCGATCATATCGGATTGATCCTGATGGCAAGGGCCGGATACGATCCTGTTGCAGCGCCGTCATTCTGGCAGAGGATGTCAAAGATCGGTGGCGGAAAGAGACCGCCTCAATTCCTCTCTACACACCCTTCTCCTCTGAAACGGGTAAAAAAACTTAAGAAGCTGATCCCTGAAGTCCGGACAAAATATTTCAGGAAACGATAATTAAATAAACAAAATTGATAATTTCTGCATTTTTACCTCCTGTAAAAGAGGAGCATTTGATAGAATAAAGCGTGTTATTACTGCACATTGTGCAGATTCCAATATATCCTATAAAGTTGATTTATCGGGAAAAGTCTGCTATATTAATAGCAATGAGACTTAACAGACAGCAGATAGAACGGATGGCCTTTAAACTGGTTAAGGGATTACTGTCTGAAGATATGATCCTCACTGATGACAAAGAAAAAATGCTTACTGAGATCGAAATGGTGATAACAAAAGAACTTGAAAAAGAAGATCTACTTGATGACAAAGTAAAGGACATATTAAAAGATAAACTTAGCGAAATAAGGAACACCAATATTGACTATTACGAAATGTTCAAAATGGTTAAGTCAAAACTCGCAGAGCAGGAGGAGATCATCCTATGACCTTTAAGCTCTCCCGTAATAAAGTAAACTTCCTTGCCTCATTGATAACTGAATATATCAAGGATAATGAGGAACTCGATTATAATGGAGACATCGGCGATGTGAGGATGAAGATCTTTCACATCATCATGGAAGAGCTCAGGCTTTTCAACCAGATCGAGGATGATGCAAAAGAGAGAGTAAGGTCACAAAAGAGATCTGTTCCGGAAGGTTCGAGAGAGTGGGAGATCCTTTTCAGGAAATATGCTTTCGAAGAACTCGACAAATTAGGAAAGCTCTGGTAAATCCCACCTCCTTAAATACCTTCAATAAAACCCCAATCTATTTTGCAGAATAGATAGTTCCATATTGTGAAAAACAACAGATTTCAGTCCGGTTCAAAATTCTGCTTTTTTACAGTTTTAAACTTATTGTTAATATAGTTTTTATATGATATTATAAACGATTAAATTTTAGGGATTAAAACATGGGAATAATTAAAATCAAAAAAGGCTTGAGCCTTCCGATAAAGGGTGATCCGGATCAGATCATTTCTGAAGGAAGAGATGTTGAGAAAGTTGCGATCATCGGTTATGACTATCCCGGAATGAAGCCGACACTCAAAGTTGCTGTCGGGGACAAAGTAAAAACGGGACAACTTCTGTTTACCGACAAGAAAATGGAGGGGATTAATTACACTTCCCCCGGAACTGGAATAGTTAGTTCGATCAACAGAGGTGTTAAGCGGGTTTTCGAATCGATCGTAATTAACCTAGAGGGCAAAGAGGAAATAACCTTTAAATCTTACGCCCCTGAAAAACTCGATTCGTTGAAAAGGGAAGAAGTAATGTCTTTGCTTATCGAGTCAGGACATTGGACCTCTTTAAGAGAGCGCCCTTATGGAAAAGTTGCTGATCCGAAAGTAGTGCCCAATTCCATATTTATCACTGCAATGGATACCAATCCACTTGCCCCCTCCGTCGAAAAGATCATCGAAGGGAAAGAGAAAGATCTCAATAACGGCATCAGGATATTATCAAAACTTACTGAAGGAAAATTATATTTTTGTAAGTCTCCTTCTGATAATATCAGTATTGAGAATATCCCCTCTTTATCTGTACAGGAATTCTCCGGCCCGCATCCGGCAGGCCTGGCCGGAACCCACATCCACTTTATTGATCCTGTACATTCAAATAAAAAGGTATGGCATATCGGATTGCAGGATGTTATTGCAACTGGAAAGCTTTTCACTACGGGGAGCCTCTTTCTGGAAAGAATCGTAGCTCTTTGTGGACCATCCATCCTGAAACCGAGACTTATCAGGACAAGAGCCGGTGCTGCTATAAAGGACCTGGTGGAAGGTGAGTTGAGGGAAGGAGATAACAGAGTAATTTCCGGATCTGTTTTTGACGGAAGAACAGCCTGTGAGATCACCGGATACCTCGGAAAATTCCACCAGCAAATCACAGCACTAAAAGAAGGAAGACAGAGGAAGTTCTTCGGATGGCTGGGACTGGGGTTCAAAGAATACTCGGTCAAGAATATCCTGATCTCTTCACTTTTCAGAAAAAAGAAATTTGACCTCACTACTTCTCTGGAAGGAGGAAAAAGGGCAATTATCCCTGTCGAGAACTATGACAAAGTAATGCCTCTGGATATTATCCCCACGTATCTGCTGCGTGCTCTTGCAGTTGATGATGTGGAGGAAGCAGAGAAGCTCGGCTGCCTTGAACTTATTGAAGAGGACCTTGCACTCTGTACTTTCGTATGTGCCGCCAAGAATGATTACGGCACCTATTTGAGAAGAAACCTTACATTGATCGAGAAGGAAGGATAATGAAATTTTTAAGAAAATTTTTAGATAATCAATCGAAGCATTTCAAAAAAGGCGGGAAACTCGAAAAACTGGAGCCGTTATGGGACACATTCGATTTCTTCGTCTATACTTCAGGTGAAGTTGCAGCAAAACCTACGTTTGTGAGGGATGCAATTAACCTGAAGAGAATGATGATGGTTGTTGTTTATGCACTTATCCCGGCAACTCTTTTTGCTTTTTATAATACAGGGCTCCAGATCAATATTGAACTGGCTAATCTTGGAAAAAGTGCAATCGACGGCTGGAGAGGAAGCATTGTCGCACTGCTTGGCAGTGGATATGATGCCGGCAGTATTATTTCAAATGCAATTATCGGAATGCTCTATTTTTTACCGGTATATTTTGTTTCATTTGCAGTTGGTGCTTTCTGGGAAATATTGTTCGGAGTAATCAGAAAACATGAAGTAAGTGAAGGATTTCTTGTCACAAGCCTCCTGTTCCCCCTCATAATGCCTCCCGGAATACCGATATGGCAGGTTGCACTCGGTATTTCATTCGGAATAGTTATAGGGAAAGAAGTTTTCGGTGGTGTCGGGATGAACATAATCAACCCCGCCCTGGCCGGCAGGGCCTTTATGTTCTTTGCATATCCGGCGCAGATCTCCGGAGATGCAGTGTGGGTTGCAGTTGATGGTGTTACAAAAGCAACTCCCCTTGCAAAATTTGCAGAAGGATTCCCTCAACCCGATATTTCCTGGCTGGATGCCTTTATTGGTACAATCCCCGGATCTATGGGAGAGACATCAGCTATAGCATGCCTTATCGGGGCATTTATTCTGATCGCTTCCGGTATAGGTTCCTGGCGGATAATGGCCGGGGTTTTGGGTGGAATGGTCGGGCTGTCACTCCTGTTTAACTTTATAGGAAGTGCTACAAACCCGATGTTCGCGTTAACACCTGAATGGCATTTCGTCCTCGGCGGCTTTGCTTTCGGTATGGTCTTTATGGCAACCGATCCCGTAAGTGCGGCAATGACATTAAAAGGTAAGTATTATTACGGACTATTGATAGGTTTACTGGTTGTACTTATAAGGGTTATAAACCCGGCATTCCCTGAAGGGATGATGCTTGCGATCCTGTTCGCAAATGTTTTTGCTCCTATCATAGACCGGATCGTAATAAATAAAAATATTAAGAGGAGGATACTCCGAAATGGCAACTGATTCCATAAAAAAAACAATAGGTGTTGCTATTGGGGTCTGCCTTATCTGCTCTGTCCTGGTTTCAATTGCATATGTTCAATTGAAACCGATCCAGGATGATAACAAGGAACTGGACAAACTGAAGAACATACTCCAGGCAGGCGGAATAGAAGCAGGTAAAGATGCAGATATTAAAGCAGTTTACGAGAAGAATATTAAACCGGTCATAGTTGACCTTAAGAGCGGTGATATCGTAGCTGACCCTGATGAAAAAATCAAACCTGAGAACTTTGATATTGAGGCCCTGGCAAAAGACCCGGCCTACTCAAGTGAAATACCTTCGGATAAAGATATTGCAGATATAAAGAGACGTCCTGACAGGATGATCATTTATAATGTTATGAATCCCGATGGAAGTGGAGAGATCATAAAGAGGATATTCCCCATGTACGGACGGGGATTATGGTCTACTATGTACGGACTCCTTGCCCTTGACAAAAACATGAGCACTATCAGAGGTTTCACTTTTTATAAACATGAAGAGACACCCGGACTCGGCGGTGAGGTTGACAACCCGAAATGGAAAGGTCAGTGGAAAGATAAAACAGCATTCAATATTTCCGGAGATGAGGTCAACCTGAAGATTGAAGTGATCAAAGGAGTTGTTTTAAAAGAGCGGCCTGAGGCAAAATCTCAGATCGACGGACTTTCAGGCTCCACATTGACTACTCGTGGAATAAACAACCTTGTCAGATTCTGGCTCGGTTTTGACGGGAAGGACTGGGGCTCGACCGGATATGGCCCATATATTAAAAAACTAATCGACAACATGAAGGGGAACGACAATGAGTAGACTAAAGAAAACACTATTAGACCCGATTCTCAATGATAACCCTATCATGCTCGGTGTTCTCGGGATCTGTTCAGCACTGGCGGTTACATCAAAACTTGAGACATCTCTTGTTATGTCACTGGCAGTTATATTTGTTCTGGCATTCTCGAATCTGGCTGTAAGTATAATAAGAGATCATATCCCGGGCAGTATCAGGATCATTGTTGAAATGACAATAATTGCTTCACTCGTAATAATAGCGGATCAATTAATAAAAGCATATTTCTACGATGTTAGTAAACAATTGTCAGTTTATGTCGGCCTTATAATAACAAATTGTATAATAATGGGAAGAGCGGAAGCATACGCACTGAAGAACCCCCCGGGGATGAGTTTCATAGACGGGATCGGGAACGGACTCGGCTATGCATTTGTACTCGTGGCTGTCGGATTTGTCAGAGAATTGTTCGGATCGGGAAAATTACTCGGGCACACTATACTCCCACTTACAACAGATGGCGGCTGGTATGTGTCGAACGGAATGTTATTGCTTCCGGCAAGTGCATTCTTCCTGATCGGATTTCTGATCTGGTTTACCCGGACAATAAAAAAAGATCAAATAGAGAAGGGATAATAAAATGTTTGAAGAATACTTAAGTCTTTTTATTAAATCGATTTTCATTGAAAATATGGCATTGGCATTCTTTCTCGGAATGTGTACCTATCTTGCCGTTTCAAAAAAGGTTGATACATCATTCGGACTGGGGGTCGCTGTTGTCGTAGTTCAGACGATCACTGTTCCGGTAAACAATCTTATCTATAACCATGTCCTGAAAGAGGGCGCTCTTTCGTGGGTCGGACTCCCGGATGTAGACCTGACATTTATCGGCCTCATAACCTATATTGGTGTTATCGCCGCCATGGTCCAGATCCTGGAGATGGTCCTGGATAAATATTTTCCTAAATTGTACACAGCACTAGGGGTCTTTCTCCCGCTTATAACTGTTAATTGTGCTATTCTTGGTGGTTCATTGCTTATGGTCCAGAGGGAATATGACTTTACGGAAAGTGTTGTTTACGGACTGGGCTCGGGGATAGGATGGGCACTCGCAATTGTTGTTCTGGCAGGCATCAGAGAAAAACTGAGATATAGTAATATCCCACCCGGACTGCGTGGACTCGGAATCACATTCATAACCGTCGGATTAATGGCAATGGCATTCATGCTGTTCTCCGGAATTCAATTATAGGAAGGAACAAAAATGAACGGATTAAATTTAATATTGGTCAGTGTAGGGATGTTCACCTTCGTTGTTCTTTTTCTCGTAGTGATCATTCTCATCGCAAAATCAAAACTAGTACCAAAAGGAAATGTTGAAATATTAATAAATGATGACCCGGACTTAAGCATCAATGTCCCGATCGGTGGTAAACTGCTGAACACACTTTCGGATAATAAAATATTCGTATCTTCTGCCTGCGGAGGCGGGGGAACCTGTGGTCAGTGTACCGTTAAAGTTTTTGAAGGAGGCGGTGACCTCTTACCGACAGAATCATCAATAATATCCAGGAAAGAAGCAAGGGAGGGTGTAAGACTCTCCTGTCAGGTACCTGTAAAGCAGAATATGAAGATAGAGATAGATCCTGAAGTTTTTAATGTCCAGAAATGGGACTGTACGGTACGTTCCAATCATAATGTTGCAACTTTTATTAAAGAACTTGTTCTCGAACTCCCTAAAGGGGAAGAGATCGATTTCAGAGCAGGTGGATATATTCAGATCGAAGCACCTCCACACAAGTTGATCTACAAAGACTTTATAATTGAGGATGAATATAAGGGCGACTGGGATAAATTTGACCAGTGGAAATTTGAATCAAAGGTAACAGAAGACATAATAAGAGCTTACTCCATGGCCAGTTACCCGCTTGAGAAAGATGTTATCCTGTTGAATGTAAGGATCGCTTCTCCTCCTCCATCACTCCCTAACGTACCTCCCGGACAGATGTCCTCATTTATCTTCAATCTGAAACCCGGTGATAAAGTTGTTGTTTCCGGACCTTATGGCGAATTTTTTGCAAAAGAAACCGAAGCGGAAATGGTATTCATCGGTGGTGGAGCGGGAATGGCTCCAATGAGATCACATATTTTTGATCAGCTTAACAGATTGAACAGCAAGAGGAAGATATCCTTCTGGTATGGTGCCAGGAGCCTTCGTGAAATGTTCTATGTTGATGAATTTGATAAACTGGCAAAAGAACATAAAAATTTCGATTGGAATATTGGATTATCAGAACCTCTCCCCGAGGATAAATGGACAGGTTATACAGGCTTCATTCATCAGATCATTTATGATAACTATCTCAAAAACCACCCGGCTCCTGAAGATTGCGAATTCTATATGTGCGGCCCTCCGATGATGAATACTGCCGTCATAGATATGCTTGAAAACCTCGGCGTTGAACCTGAAAATATAATGCTGGACGATTTCGGCGGCTAGCTCCGGATAAGTAACTTATGAGGCCGGAGATGAATTACAGGAAGGTCTTAACATCGATTTTACTGCTCTCCGCCCTTTTTTTCTCTGCATGTTCCTCACCGGGAAAACGGGATGATAACCACCTCGTTTTATCCGGCAACACGATGGGGACAACCTATACCATTAAGATAGTAAGAAATAATTTCCTGCTTCTGGGTGATACTGCGAGAAAAATAGAAGAACTTGAGGATGGGATCACTTCACTTCTACGCAGCATTAATATGAAAATGTCCACTTATATACCTGATTCAGAAATTTCATTATTCAACAATTTCAAAAAGACCTCATGGTTGGATATATCATCTGAAACAGCATTTGTGTTGTCCAGTTCGGTAAGGATAAGCGAGATGACCGGAGGAGCTTTTGATATCACCATCGGGCCTTTGACAAACCTGTGGGGATTCGGGCCAGACAGGAAACCGGTAAAGATTCCTGACGATGTGGAAATTGATCGTGTAAGAGAAAAGATCGGATATAAAAAAATATCAATAAGAAATGAACCTCCGTCAGTCAGAAAGGATGATCCTGAGGTTTATTGTGACCTGTCAGCAATTGCCAAGGGATATGGTGTTGATATGGTAGCTTCATTCCTGGATTCTCAGGGTTTTTATAATTACCTTGTCGAGATCGGCGGAGAGATAAGTGTAAGAGGTAAAAATGCTGGTGGAAAAGAGTGGAGGCTCGGTGTCCTGGCTCCGGATGGTTCAAATGATGTGAAAGAGATCATTGCGATCGGAGATCTGGCAATGGCAACCTCAGGCGATTATCACAACTATTTTGAAGAGAATGGGATCAGGTATTCTCACACCATTGATCCTGTTACAGGAAGGCCGATCGCTCATAAACTTGTATCTGTAACGGTCATAATGAAATCCTGCATGGAAGCTGATGCTCTTGCAACCGCAATAGATGTTTTGGGCCCGGTAAGAGGATATGAATTTGCGGTAAAAAATTCTATTCCTGTATATATGATTGTAAAAGAGGGAGAGGTGTATAAGGACAAAATGACCCAGGCTTTTTCCATCTTCCCGGTTGACAACCGAAAAAATTGATATAATGTTAATAAATGTAAAGAGGAGTTTGAAATTAAACTAATAATAGTAATTCTTTTTGTGCTCGGAGCATTTTCAATTATGCTTTTTGGTATGTTCTTCGGTGACTACAAAAAGGTAAGAACAAGACACAAAAGAGAAAAAAGTAAAATCGATATTGCAAAAGAAGAAAGTGGTTTTTCATCCTGTGCCGGATGTACCGGCACAGATTGTCATAATTAATATCTATATTTTTAAAATATTATAATTTTTTCCCTGACCAGGTCCCTGTATCAGTCCCTTTCAGAAGTGTCCCTGAAATATCATCAGCACTGCTGAATTCACCCCAGTAAGTAGTACCGTCAATACCACGAAGGGTAATATCTTTTGAGTTAACAATAATGAAACTTCCGGATCCTTCAGATTTACCGGAACCGAGATTGTAAATTACAAAATTACCTGATGTTTTTGTCCCGACAAAAGTGATCTTCTGAGCAGCCTTTGCATCACCGTTTACGATCCTGTTAAATGCCCAGTCACCTAGGATATTATACTTATCACTGTCAAATAATCCTTTCTCATAAGTATAGGATCCTCTCTTTGTCACTGTGTATGTTTTCCCTTCACTATCTGCTACCTGCAGATCAAGTATAACCTCGGTCGGAGTATATGGGTCAAAGGATAACATATCATTCGGAACAGCATTTGCACTGAATGGAAGTGGTGTATTAATGTATATCTCTGAAACCTCATCCACCGGAATGGTTAAATTCCCTGAGAGTTCGAGATTATAATCCCCATAATTATTATTGTCGATCTCAACAAGAGTCACGATGTTATGCATTATCCTGAATTTCCATCCTGTTATAGTTCCGATCTCATCACCTTTGTTAGCTACAGAAAGAAATAGATTGATACTTGTAAGGCCATTCTCTCCTATATCAGCAAATGAATATCCTGTCACAGCGAGAACCTGAAAGTTGTTTACATCCGTATCAGATGTTTTACAGCCGGAAATGAAAAAAAGAAATGCGACCGCAATAATTGCTATTAATAATCTTCTCATAAATTCCTCCTATCGAGAAAAACTTAAACAATATCTAAATATACGTTAACAAGAGGAAAAGGTTTCTCAAATCATTAAATTTTTGAACTTATTAGCCACCCGTTTCGTATATAATCTATCGTTGAACTGATAAGGAGCTTTCTATGAATAAAAAAGTGATCATTATACTTGTTTTAGCACTTACTTCACTTCCGGTTTTCTCTTCCGGTTTCGGGATTGTATTTAACGTTAACTATAATATTGGAAGTTCAGATTTCTTCGACAAAACCGAAACTATCTACCAGTCCGGAGGATATAATTTTCTGGAAAGCAAGCGAAATAAACTTGGAATGGGTTTTAACGCAGGAATTATCGTTCCGGTCACTTCAAAGTTATCAGTTATTCCCTCATTGACCGTCAACTTCGGCCACCAGAATTATGAATTCCTGAGACAGGAAGGTATATCTGATTCAAATATTAAGGATAATTACTCCTTTTTAATATACAGCGGTGAAATAAATGCACATTACGATATTTTTGTTTTGAAGAACGGCTGGAGAATCACCATGCTGATCGGCGCAAATTATAATAGTTTTCAGGCAGACGGTGAGTCCGGCCTCAAAGAGACAAAATACTGGGGGGCAGAAGCAGGGATCGGCACAAAATTCTTCCAACTGGAAAATTTCGGATTCCAGACCTTTCTTATATACAAATATCCTTTCAGTGAAGAAAATTTCAGATACCTGACCTTGCAGGCAGGGTTCATTTACAGATTCTGAGTTTTATTTATTCCAGGCTTCCTATTTCCTTTTCTACTTCTTCAAGGATCTCACAGGATTTTACCAGCTTCTGCATTGCTGTGTGATCCGGATATAGCGGCCTGTCGATTTCGAGGAAATCAACATACTTTCTGATTACTTCCTTTGCCTTCGTAACACCTTTACCGAATTTAAATTCTCTGAAATCGAGTGCCTGAGCAGCAGCCATTAATTCTATTCCCAGTATGCCATAAGCATTATCAAGGATCTGGAAATTTTTGATGGCGGTATTCATCCCCATCGAAACAAAGTCCTCCTGGTCTGCTGCAGCCGGGATCGATTGAATTGATGCCGGGGTCGAAAGTATTCTCTGTTCAACGATCTGCATATCTGCGGTGTATTGTGAGAGCATAAGTCCGGAGAACATACCGCCTCCCTTTGTTAAGAATGCAGGAAGCCCTACACTCAACGCAGGATGATTCAGTCTGTTCATCCTTCTTTCAGACATTACACTTACCATTGTTATAGCGGCTCCAACCATATCCATGGGAAGAGAGACAGGAGATCCCTGAAAATTTGCACCGGATATCTGAAGGTTCTTATCCGGGAAAAAGATCGGGTTATCGCCAACACCGTTAAGTTCGATCTCTACCTGCGATTTTGCATATTCAAGAGCATCATGAGCAGCACCGATAACCTGAGGTGATGATCTCATGGAATATGCATCCTGAACTTTACACTTTATCCTTCCATCTACAAGATCTCCACCTGTAACAAGTTTTCCTATCGACTTGGCACTCCGGACTGCCCCTTTGAAACCCCTAACTTCATGTAGAAGCGGAGTATATGGTTTCATGTTGGCCTTAAGTGCCTCCAATGACATTGCAGCGGCGATCTCAGCCTGCTTAAACCAGTTGTTCGTATCATATATTAATATTGCTGACATTGCAGTCAGAACATTTGATCCATTTATTGTAGCCAGGCCGTCACGAGCTTCCAGGCCAGGAATCTCTATACCGGCTTTGTCCATGGCTTCCTTTCCATCAAGGAGTTCGCCTTTATAATAAGCCTGCCCTTCACCCATAAGTAGAAGTGCGATCTGAGACATTGGAGCAAGGTCACCTGAAGCACCAACTGAACCTTTCTGGCAGACAAATGGTGTCACGCCTTTGTTCAGCATTTCAACAAGTGTCTGGGTTATTACAGGCCTGCAACCTGAATTGCCATGAGCATGTACATTTATTCTGCCGGCCATTGCACCCCTGACATATTCGATCGGTGCGGGATCCCCGATTCCGGCGGCATGATTATAAACTAAATATTTCTGAAAATCTTTTACCTGATCATCATCTAAAACAACTTCGGAGAACTCTCCAATTCCGGTATTCACTCCATACATGATTTCGCCGGCAACGATCTTTTTTTCAAGCATTGCCCTGCAAACTTTGATCCTGTCGAGTGCATCTTTACCTAACTCTACCTTTTCATTGTGTCTTGCGATCCGAACCACTTTTTCTACGGTAAGCCCTTCCCCTGTTAATACTATAGACATTTAGTCCTCCTATGTTGTTAAGGTTAATAACAAAAAATTATTATACAGAAAAATTGTCTAAAATAAAACAGGGTATTAAAATTTTGAATATTTTAAATCTAAAATATCAATTAAGATCTTTCAATACAATCCTTGGGGGTTTCCAGTTATATTTTATTATTACATTTTTATCAGCTGCGAAGAGATGATCAGTAGTGTTAACCCTGATAATATATATCCCATTCACACGTAATTTTTTAGGCATATCAGCTGTCTTATAAAAATGTGGAACTTTAAATGAAAAGGGCGAGGATACGGAAGAACCTGGAGATTTAAATATCAGCTTGTAATCCTTCGTTAATAAATAAACTCTGAAACCACTGGCAGCTTGTGCCGAAAACTCCCATTCTACTTTCATGATTTTCCCTGTAAGGATCGGTTTCCCCATTCCAGGTTTTGTAATTATGATCTCACTCCCGAAAGATAGAGATTGTGATATGAAAAGAATCACAAAACATACGGTCAAAAAAATTTTCATACTTACCCACTCTTCCTCTAAATACAAATGATAGTGAATAAATCTCAAAAAATATTTATTTTTTGACCTGATTATCAAATGAATTGAAGTTTTTTTTAGTTGCATTGGGGACGGTGCTTGACATTTTCTGAATAAGCCCCCCTTTAATCCCCCCTAAAAGGGGGAG